>CALGIR010000374.1 GCA_937915475.1 uncultured Bacteroidales bacterium | reverse complement strand
GTAGGCTGCTAGTGCGTAGGCCGGAATCCCTACTTTCCAACCAAACTTACGCTGAGCAAATGCGGCTCCCATAAAAGCCCGCGATGCGTGCCCCGAGGGAAAAGCATGTTCTTCGCCGTTTGGCCGTTCCTTGTTTATAGCATACTTAAGCCCGTAGGTAACAACGGTTGAAACACCAGCAGCCCAAATAAATTGCCAGGTTCCTTTATATTCCTCCTCGCTCCATATTAAGGTAGAAGCGAAAGCCGCTCCAGGTATTGCTAGGTGTAAAATGTCTCCCGATAGCTCAACGGGATTAACCTGTGCACGAGCCGTTAGTAAGCTAACCGAAAACAGTACTGCTATAAATATGCGTTTCATTCTGAAATGGGTTGTGGTATACTATCCCCAGCTAAGAACCAAAGTTACTAAAAAGGGAACGAGTACCGAAAGAACGATACCGTGAAAAATTGAAATCATTGCATATTCCTTTCCAGAAGCTTTGGTAATTATTGGCAGGGTTGTGTCCATGCTAGTAGCACCCCCCGCTGAAATAGGGGCAAGCTTACCAAAAAGAATCGCAAATATTGGAGCGGCAACAAGGGTAATTATTTCGCGAATTATATTTGCTAGCAGAGCAATAACACCCAGCTCATCACCTCTTAGCTCTGTAATAAAGATGCTCGAAAGGCTGTAGTAGCCAAAGCCATACCCTACGGCTAGTAAATCGAGAAATTTATCGTCGGATAGTAGTAAATAGATAACGGCTACGCCCAGTGTAGTTCCAACAACTGTAACAATGGGTACCAGTAGTATTTTAAAGTTGAGCTGTTTAATGGCTTTAAGTGAGTTGGGGTCTGCTCCAATGCTAATGCCAACAAGAAACATTAATAGGTATAATGCCCATTGGCTGTAGTCGTTATGTATTAGCAATTCGGGAACAAACCTAAACATGCCCAGCAAAACTCCCAGTATAAAAAACGAAAGAATTGTAAGGCTACTCTTCATGGCTATCGCTTTTGGGTTTAAACCAGATTACGTAAGCAGCCCATGCAATCAGAACGCTACCAGCAATCCCTCCAAGTGATACTACTAGAGCTTTAAATCCAAGTTTGGGTAGGTTTTTCATAATTATGTCGTTTGCACCTACGGCAATACCCAGTAAAAAAAGCAGTAAGTAAATAGCCCACATTGTAAACTTGTCGGCAAACCTTACTATTTTCTTTCGGTTACGTAAAAAGTAACCAAAACCAACCCCAACCACCATTACGATTAGTACTGTAAACATATTTTTAGAATAGCGGTGATGGGTAAATGCCCTTGCTTACTAATTTTGCCAAGCTGCTTGCAACAATGGGTTTATCGCCAGGGTAGGTAACACCAAACCATTGCGAACCTGTGGGCAGAACATTGCAAGTTGCCTTACCCGATTTTATGAGCGCATTCACCACTGTTGGGATGTAAAACTCAGCCTTTGGGTTTGCCAGCGAACCGCTTAAAAACTCGTTGAGCATTGAATCGATGTGCCCAAAAAAGTTAGGTGTAAAACCCCAGAAATTCATCGATACAAGTGATTTTTCATCAACGGCAACCAGTTCACCATTTGCATCTTTATACATTACCTTGTCGTTAACCCTTTCAATATGTGTGCGCTCAATCACATCATTAAGGTTCGATTTAGCATCTACAGTACAAACTCCACGCGATACAAATCCCTCATCGCTAAGCGTATTGCCCAAACGATAGCCAACCATAAAATACTCACCTTCGTTAAGGTTTGGATTCATAAGCTCCTTTGCTAGCACCTCAAATGATTCGGCTCCGTAAAAATCGTCGGCATTAATTACGGCAAATGGTTCCTTTACCACATTTCGGCATACCCATACGGCATGAGCTGTTCCCCAGGGCTTAACCCTATCAGCAGGGCATTTAATACCGATTGGTAGGTTGTCGAGCTCCTGAAAAACCAGTTCGTATGGCACTTTATCATCGAAATGCTTGCCGAATACTTCCCTAAAATCCTTTTCAATATCCTTACGGATAACAAAGACTACTTTTCCAAAGCCTGCACGAAGCGCATCAAAAACAGAGTAGTCGATAATGGTTTCGCCATTGGGGCCAACGGCGTCAATTTGTTTTATGCCTCCGTAGCGGCTCCCCATTCCAGCAGCAAGTACGATAAGAGTTGGTTTCATATGTCTATTTATTTATTTTCAAAGGAACATATGGAACATTCATGGAGTAGTCATTCTCCTGTGTGTTAACGTTGTTAGCATGAATGTTTCATGTGTTTATAATTTTTTTTTCAATTGTCACATGGAACTCGCCAAAACAATCATCTTTCCTTTGTGAGAAATCTTTCTCATGGCCCGTTTCATGTGTCTATTTATTTTAAAGAGACTGAGAAAAACCCATAGAATATTTTTTTACAGTGGATGTTCCAAATCTCCAGTTATTCAGACTACAAAAATGGATGAAAATAGGGAATAATAAAAATGGGGATAACGCAACAATTGTATTTGTTCGCCCTTTTTCTATCTTTGAACATAAACCTTATTGGTATGCGAAAATTCATAGCGCTTTATTTACTTGTGCATTTCATCGCTTTATCTGTTCAGGCTCAGGAGAAAGATGTTGCTCAAAGGCAAAGCCTTACGCTTATGTTTATTGGTGATGTAATGGGGCATGGCCCCCAGATAAGGAGCGCATTCAATGACGAAACTAACAGTTACGACTATAAAGATGTTTTCTCAGGGGTATCACCTCTTTTTGGCTTAGCCGATTTTACCATTGCAAACCTTGAGGTTACTTTAGGCGGAGAGCCATACACGGGTTATCCGCAGTTTAGCTCGCCCGACGAGTTGGTTGACGGGATTGTAGCGGCTGGGGGGAATGTGCTGGTTACCGCCAATAATCATACGGTTGACAGGGGTAAGCAGGGCATTATCCGAACAATTGACGTGTTAGCCGAAAAGGGAATTCCCTATGCTGGCTCATATTACGATGCCAAGCATAAAGATACAACCTATCCGCTTATTCTTGAGCAGAATGGAATCCGCTTAGCGCTACTTAATTATACCTACGGAACAAATGGAATTCCTGTACCAAGCCCCACTGTTGTGAATTTAATTGATACGGCTCTAATTAGAGCCGATTATAAAAAGGCACAAAGTTTAAATGTTGATGAGGTGATTGTATGTATTCATTGGGGGAATGAGTATCAACGTGCTCCTGCAATTCAGCAGTTACAACTCACAAGGTTTATGCACGATATGGGTATTAGGCTGGTAATTGGTTCGCATCCCCACGTAATACAGCGCATGGAGGCTTCGTTTGATACCGATACCACCGAAGGGCGTGTGGCGGTTTACTCGCTGGGTAACTTTGTATCGAACCAGCGGCAACAGTACCGAAATGGAGGAGCAGTAGTTGCCGTAAATATTGTGAAAGAAAACGGTAAAACATTAATTGACAAT
>CALGIR010000373.1 GCA_937915475.1 uncultured Bacteroidales bacterium | reverse complement strand
TGGTCAGTGACTGGAGTTCAGACGTGTGCTCTTCCGATCTGCCCTTAATTCCAAACTCCAATGGGCGTTGCAGGTAAGGGCTGCAAAAGGTATTATCAACAACAGTAATAATGTTATGCTCACGTGCAAGAGCCACACAAGCCTCAAGGTCTGTAATTTCCATTGTTGGGTTGGTGGGAGTTTCAATGTAAAGTACCTTGGTGTTGGGCTTAATTGCCTTTTTAATATTTTCGATATTAGATGTAGTTATATAGGTTGATTCAACCCCAAATTTCGAGAAATAAGATTCCATAACTACCCTTGATGAACCATATACGGCATTGGTGCTTACCATGTGATCGCCTTGCTTGAGCAAACCCATGTAAATGGTCGATATGGCGGCCATCCCCGATGAGGTTGCAATACCGCCGAATCCTCCTTCGAGAATTGCGATTTGTCGTTCAAGGGCTTGTATGGTTGGATTGCTAACACGAGTATAAATAAAACCATCCTTTTCGCCCGAAAAGCATTTGGCGCCATCGTCGGCGCTTTTAAAGCCGAACGTTGATGTTTGGTAAATTGGAACTGTTGCGCTCCCAAATTGGTCTTTATCAGCACCTGCATGAATGAGTTTGGAGTTAAACCCCATTTTATCTAATGCCATAATTTAAATTTATTTAAGTAGATTATTAATATCACAAAGTTAATATTATTGATTGAAAATTGCCCTTTAGGCCAACCAAACATTGAACAAAATATGAACAATGCTTTATTCCATCGTAATAAATGAATAGTTTTGCCATCCCATATCCTTTAATAATATACAGATTTGTATGAAGATTTTAATGGTACTCGATCATGAGTTCCCTACTGATGTAAGGGTCGAAAACGAAGCCACAGCGCTAATTACAGCGGGCCACGAGGTTCACATTGCCTGTTATACTCAAAAGGAAAAACCAGCGAATGAAGTTTTTAAGTCTATTCATATTCACAGAGTTGAAATATCAGGCCTAATGTACAAACTCAGTGCGGCTGCTTTAACATTACCCTTTTATTTCAGATTTTGGTTTAAATTTCTCGATGGGCTTTTTAAAAAACATGGTTTCCAGGCAATTCATATTCACGATTTACCCTTATCGAAAGTTGGCAGTAGAATTAGTAAAAAATTTGGTGTACAGCTAACTATTGACCTGCATGAGAATTGGCCAGCCCTACTAAGGGTATCAACCCATACAAGCACATTGATTGGGAGAATGGTTTCCCCAAACTTTTTATGGACTAACTATGAGAGGAGGATTCTAAAGCGAGCCAATGCCATAATTGTTGTTGTTGATGAGGCAAAGGAGAGGATATCGGCATTAGGGATAGATAGGAATAAAATATTTGTGGTGAGCAATACATTGAATATGAGCGAATTTGATGTAGCTGCAGAAAAAACTGATTCTAACCACTTCACGCTTTACTATGCGGGTGGAATAAATTTTCACAGAGGTTTACAGACCGTGATAGAGGCCGTTGCAATAGCCAAGGATGAAGTCACCAATCTACGTTTCCGCATTGCAGGTTTTGGTAGCTATAGGCATAACCTTGAAGAATTAGTTAATAAACTAGGTTTAACTGATAGAATTGAATTTTTGGGATATCTTACCCTAAAAGCTGTTGCCCGAAACTTATCGCAAGCCGATGTAGCTCTAATCCCCCACTTAAAAACACCACATACCGACAGCACAATACCGCATAAGCTGTTTCAGTACATGTACATTAATAAGCCAATAATAGCAAGCAACTGTGCTCCAATTGAAAGGATTGTTAACGAAACAAACTCAGGTATAATATTCAATTCGGGCGATGCAGATGATTTAGCCAAAAAGATTGTGCAACTGGCCACAAAAAGTGTAATAATTCCCAATGCCAGGCATTGGGTTAAGGAAAAGTATTGTTGGGATAACGACTCCAAGGTTTTGGTGAAAATCTATTCTTAAAAGTTTGTCTTCTGTATTTCAGTCCATTGTAAACTGGTTTTCTCTTTTAAAAGGCTAATATTCAGTTGGTAATCATAAACTTTTCTGATGCATTAAGTGTGTTTTGTTTAAATATGTTATTAAACACCTGCATGATTACTAGGATAATAGTTCTCATTTATATGTAATTATGCAACAAAATGGAAAAAATTTATAGTTTTGTTGTTCATAAAAAATTGAAAACTAATAATAATTTGAATATGAAGAAATTAGCAGTTGTAGCCTTGGGCGGAAATGCACTTCTTAGAGCTGGTCAAGAAGGGACAATTGAGGAACAGCAAAAAAATGTGTTTACTACCATTAAGTTTTTATTCGATTTAATAACCCTTGAGCATAATTTTATAATGGTTCATGGAAATGGACCTCAGGTAGGTAATATACTACTCCAGAACCATGCAGGTGCTAAAGTACATGGTATTCCCGAAATGCCGTTAGATGTTTGTGGCGCATATTCACAAGGTTTTATAGGTTATTTAATTGAACAGCAGCTTAGAAATATTTTACCATCTAAAGATTTAGAAAAAGGTGTTGTAAACCTTATAACCCAAGTTTTGGTAGATAAGAATGACCCTGCCTTTAAAAAACCAACAAAACCCATAGGGCCTTATTACACAAAGGAAGAAGCTGCGAAACTTGCTGTTGATACTAATTCGTCGTTTATCGAAGACCCTGATGGAATTGGATGGCGTAAAGTTGTTCCTTCACCTTTCCCAAAGCAAATTGGGAATAGTAAAGTAATTGAAAAGTTGGCCAGAGATGGACATATTGTCGTTGCTGCTGGCGGCGGTGGAATACCCGTATATTACGATGAGCAAAAAAATCTGCTAGGTATAGATGCAGTAATCGATAAAGATCACACATCAGCATTGCTTGCTTCGCAAATAAATGCCGACGAATTTTATATCTTTACAGACCTTAAGAGGATTGTTATAGAGAACGGAAGCGCAGAAGGAAAGGTTTTAGATGTTATACCGATTGCCGAGGCAAAAAAGTATCTGAAAGAGGGGCGCTTTAGTGCAGGAGGTATGGCACCCAAAATAGAAGGAGCCGTTAGTTTTATTGAAAACGGCGGTACTGAGTGTATCTTTATACATTTTCCTGATACCCCAGACGAACCAGTATATCAAACTAGAATTGTACGTTAAGTGAGACTTAAATAATAATAACTTAAATTAAATAAATCATGGCTTTTAACTTAAGAAACCGAAATTTTCTAAAGCTTTTAGATTTTACACCAAAAGAGATTCAGTTTTTACTTGACTTATCTCTAGATCTTAAAAAGGCGAAATATGCAGGAATAGAGCAGCAAAGACTAAAAGGTAAAAATATAGTTTTGCTGTTTGCAAAGGATTCTACGCGCACTCGTTGTGCTTTTGAGGTAGCAGCACTAGACCAAGGCGCACACGTAACCTTTTTAGGGCCAAGTGGTTCTCAAATGGGTAAAAAAGAATCTATGAAAGATACTGCCCGTGTTTTGGGCCGTATGTATGATGGTATTGAATATCGTGGTTTTGGACAAGAAATCGTGGAAGAGCTTGGAGCCCATGCAGGAGTTCCAGTTTGGAACGGCTTAACAAACGAATATCATCCAACGCAAATATTGGCTGATTTTATGACCATGCTTGAGCATTCTGATAAACCGCTAAATCAAGTTACCTTTGCGTATTTAGGTGATGCACAAAACAATATGGGTAATAGCCTTATGGTAGGTGCTGCAAAAATGGGTATGGACTTTAGAGCTGTAGCTCCCAAACAATTTCATCCAAATAAAGAACTTGTGGCTCAATGTTTAGAAATTGCTAAGGAAACAGGAGCAAAGATAACTATTACAGAGAATGTAGATGAAGGCGTAAAAGGTTGCGACTTCTTATACACAGACGTATGGGTTTCAATGGGCGATCCTGCTGAAAAATGGGAGGAAGCAGTAAGAATTATGGGACCATACCAAGTAAATATGGATATGATCAGGAAAACCCAAAATCCTAATGTTAAGTTTATGCACTGCCTACCTGCTTTTCACAATGATGAAACAGAGATTGGTATTGATATTGCTTCAAAATTAGGAAAAAAATATCCTATTGTCGCAAAAGGTGAAATGGAAGTTACCGAAGAGGTATTTGAATCACCGCATTCAATTGTTTTCGATGAAGCAGAGAATAGATTACACTCCATCAAAGCAGTTATGGTTGCCACTTTAGGCTCATAATAATTCTTAATATCGTTGTTAAGGCAGCAAATTTTTGCTGCCTTTTTTTTGTAATTATCAAAAAAAATGATTTAACTTTATGTAAAACAACCAATAACCACCGCCATTATGAATATTTATATTGGAAATATTTCTTACAGTATTACTCCTGAAGAAATTAAAGAACTGTTTTTGCCCTTCGGCAATGTTTTAAGCGTTAAAATTATTACCGATAAGCAAACAGGAAGATCCAAAGGCTATGCTTTTGTTGAAATGGAGAATGAGGAAGAAGGTCAGAATGCCATTAAAGCGCTAAACGAAACAGAGATAAGCGGGCGCAATGTTAAGGTAAACTCAGCACACCGTAAAGAGAGCACTGAGTAACAGTAAACTAGCCATTAAATAAGTTATTTTTCATTATCAGTGGAACTAACTTATACCTAACACAGATGTGTAGGTTTGTAATCTGTTATTTAACTGCTAGTTCCATGATAAAGTAGTAGGTTATTACACCCGATACGGCAAACTTAAGTCCTGTTCCTAGCAAAAAACCAATAAATGAGCCCAATGCTGAGCGTAAAGCTTTATTGTGCTTTTGTTTTGATGACATTTCGCCTAGAAATGCGCCTAGGAATGGTCCAATGATTATTCCTATAGGAGGGAAGAAGAACAGACCCGCAATTAGCCCAATTGTGGCACCCCAAACTCCACGCTTTGTTCCCCCAAATTTTTTTGTTGCCCAAACGGGTAAAATATAATCGAGAACTGTAGCGACTCCAGCTGCAAGTGCCAGCCAAATAAGGAGGTTCCCCTCAATATCGCCCCAACGGGTATAGTGAAGTATAAGGATTCCTCCAAAGCTAAGGGGAGGTCCAGGTATAACTGGCAATATACAACCCAGAATTCCGAAAATAATGAGAATTGATGCTATTGCTAAAAGTGCATAGTCCATTACAGAATGTTTTGATGGCTAGGTGCAAATATATCGGTTTATTGTATTTTTATGCAATTGAGTAAAACCAAATTGCAATATTTTTACAATTGATTGTCATTGAGAGTTTGTTGTATCTTTGCTTAAATGAGTGATAGCATGAAAAGAAAAGCTGTAAGCATAACCCTTTATGGCCATGTTCAGCAGGTTGGATTTAGGTATTTTGTGTATAGGTTAGCTGAAGAGTTGGGGGTGAGTGGTTTTGTTAGAAACGAGCCGAATACCAGCGTTTACATCGAGGCCGAAGCCGAGCCCCACACCCTCGACGTTTTTCTTGAGCATTGTAAAAAGGGGCCACCCCATGCAGATGTTACAAAATATTTTGTAAACTCTATGCCAGTTCAGGACTTTAAAGGGTTTGTTATTCGGTAATTCCAGTATTTTATTTTCCCTCTAATAGATTAAACCCTAATTTAACCCGCATTATTCATCAAATTTATTAAAGATGAATGTAAATGCGGGTTACCCCGATCTAGTCGATCCCAATTTTGGGCAACAAAATTGGTTGTGAGACTTAGTCGCTGTCGGAGACAGTAATTATTTGGATGAATAATTGGGGTTAATGTCAGCTTTTACAACTCTTTAATTGAAGGTTAATTAACAAAAATGGATAACAAATGTTTTACTGTTTGGGTACAACAAAATTTTGTTTTTTAATTTGATTAGCTGTATTGTGGAAAGAAATGACTTCGCTTCGTTTATTGAAGCCTTTAGGGATAAAATTGCCGTATTGTTTACCGAGCGCAATGATGAGAATAGGATGGGAATTACGCGGGGGCTACCGCCTTACGTGTTACGCCAAGTATTAGAGGATGATCCATTAAAGGTCTATATTCCAAAAGAGTACGGTGGGCGAGGAGGGAAGATCCATGAAATGTTGACCCTAATGGAGGCCAGCTCCTATCAATCGCTGCCATTGGCGTTAATGCTTGGCATTAACGGGGGGCTATTCCTTCAGCCTGTAGCCAACTATGCTTTGGATGAAGCAAAAAGCAATGTTTTTAAACGATTTATTGAGCAAAAAAACTTGGGTGGTTTAATGATTACCGAACCCGATTTTGGCTCTGAAGCCCTGAAAATGCAAACCGTATTTTCTAAGTCTGACAATCGCTATAGTATTTCGGGAACAAAGCATTGGGCAGGCCTAACGGGTTGGGCCGACTTTTGGCTTATGACCGCTAGGGAAAAATCTAATTCTGGTGAGTTGGGGCGTGACATTGGCTTTTTTATCCACGATACGAATAATGGCGGGATTGATGTAGAAGAGTACTACAATAATCTGGGACTTTACATGATACCCTATGGCCGCAATAGGGTTAATATATCGGTTCCATCCGGTTACCGATTGCAGCCAAAAACCACAGGTATATCCATGATGTTGGATTTGTTGTATAGAAGTCGCTTGCAGTTTCCCGGCATGGCAACAGGCTTTTTACATCGTTTGCTCGACGAGGCCATTAACCATTGCAAAACTCGTTTTGTTGGAGGGGTAAGTCTCTTTAATTACGATCAGGTTAAGGAACGACTTGCTAATTTGCAGTCGTACTTTACCTCCAGCTCGGCAATGAGCAGCTATATAGCTGAAAATATTCATAGCGGAGAAGACATCTCTCGCTTTGATATCCTGGCCAATTCTGTTAAACCTGTAGTTACCGATTATATGCAAGAGGCTGCGCAAAGTTTCTTACAGTTGGTTGGTGCTAAGGGTTATCGTCTCGACCACTTAGCAGGAAGATCTTTAGTGGATAGTCGTCCTTTTCAAATTTTTGAGGGTTCAAATGATATTCTTTATCAGCAGGTAACAGAATCTGTTTTTAAGCTAATGCGTAAATCTAAAATTAACAACCTATACGATTTCTTCAAAAGTTATGTGCATACCCATAAGGCTGTAGATTATTTTAAAGATCTTTTCAATTTTGAGGTTGATCATAAAATGGCACAACGCAACTTAGTGCAGCTGGGTAGAACCATTGGGAGGTTAATTACCATGAATTTAACAATCGATCTCGGGTCGAAAGGGTTTAACACCGATATGATATCAAATAGTTTGAAGGTGCTTCAGAATGAGATTCAAACCTTAATTACATCCTATAAGTTAAATCTGGCACCCAATATTGTTGACGACTACCAAATTGATAGCAGCTGGCTTAGCAGGACAAAACTTTCAGCTGATTTTTAGGTGTAGTCTTTACTGGGTATGATAGTTAGTACTTATTGTAGCTAACCACTTGCCCTATTTCCTTTCTCCTTTTCTCTCTTATTTCGGGTTTTGCTGGGTAGCCAAGGGTAATGATTAGCATTGGTCTTTTACTTTTAGGGATATTAAGCAGTTTTTTTACGGCCGCCTCATCAAACCAACCAACCATACAAGAGCCAAGCCCCTCAGCGGTTGCTGCAAGGCAAATATGTTCTGCGGCAATACCAATATCAATAAGGGGGAAATGTTTGCGCTTAACCAAACTCCCAAAGTTTGAGGTTAGGTTTGCACTCTCCATCACAATAACAATGTGTACAGGTGCTTGCTTGGTAAAGTGGTTCATTCCCAATATTTTGCTTGATGTGGTATCGGCAAGTTTATTCTTAATCTCCTCATCATCAACCACAATAAATTTCCAGGGTTGAGCATTGCAGGCCGAAGGCGCTATTCGTGCCGATTCTAAAATTTTTTCGAGTTTTTCCTTCTCTATGGGCTGGTCGGTGTATCCCCGGTCGCTCTGACGGGCTGAAATTAATTTGTAAAACTGTTCGCTTAACGATGTCATTCTATTTATGTATTATTTGCCACTGTTTATAATTCTTGATACTTTTTGCTAAAGTCTTGTAGCACATTTGACTCTACGGTTATAGTCCCCATTCCTTGCTCAGCTAAAACAATCATAGCTTTGGCCACGTCCAATGCTTGAATTCCCCTGTATTTTTTAAGTGGACCAATAAATATGAACTTGAATACTGAGTATAGCACCTTACCCATGTCCTCACCAAATCGTTTCTCATTACGTTTTCCCAGCAGTAGCGATGGCTGAACAATTACCAAGCGTTTAAAGCCTATCGCCTTAAGCTGTTCTTCAACCTTACCCTTGGTGTTTAGATAAAAATTCTTCGATTTTGCATTCGCACCAATTGAGCTAACTACTGCGAATCGTTTAACGCCAGCTTCTTTGGCTTTATTGGCAAAATCAACAACAAGTTCAAGGTCAACCTCAAGAAAAGCCTCCTTTGAACCAGCTTTTTTTATGGTTGTACCCAGGCAGCAATAGGCGGTATCGATGTTAGCTGGGAAAGTGTAATGTCCTTCGTTCAAAGGAATATGCTCTACCTTTTGGGACAAACCCTTGGGCACTGTACGTGTAATGATGCTAATTTTCTCATGCTCATCGTTGTTGATGAGTAGATCTAGTAAGTTACTGCCCACTAAACCTGTAGCACCAATTATTGCTGCTTTAATCATATTAGTTTTAAGATTTGTTGCTTGCAAAAGTAGCTAATAATGTTCGACAGAGAAGCTATTAAGTGCCAATTAGAATATTATTCTGTATTGGGGTATTGCCATCATACTTGTTTGGTAAATAAGTTTTGATTCACCGGTAGTCTCGTTGAAGGTTTCACCCTGTATGTTTTTGTAGTTAAGCAAATTGGTTATTTCAATGCCCCACTCTTGCGTTACGCGTCTTTTATTGGAGCGGAAAGCTATTTTAAGGTCAACTTTAATGTAATCGTTAAGTTTGGTGCTAAATGCCTTGTTGTAGTCCCATTCCCGTTCATATTTCTGTGTTTCCTCGTTTAAAACTGCTGTCCAGGGTGTAGTCCGTTTTCCGCCAGCAACCATCGATTTTATATCAATAGCAAGGGTTTGCTTTACGTCTTTTTTGTTCTTGCTGAGGTTAAATTCTTTACCCATAAGCCCGTTAACCACGTAGTTGTTGTTAAAAGCGGTGTTAAACTTAAGCTTGTTGCTGCCTGTATATTTCGACTCGAACAGCGATGCGGTAACCAAAAAGTAAAGCCCTTTGTTTAAAAACCGCTCAACGGTTAGTTCAACTCCATAGTTTTCGCCAGTTCCCTCATTGATAAGGTAGGGCGAAGGTATATTAAATACAAAACTTGCCCCGTTGTTAAGCATTGAGAATGAGTTGCTACCTAGCCCGTCAATAGGAGCATCAAAAATGGATTGATAGTAGCTTTCAAACCTTATTCTTGTATATTGGTTTAGCTTAAAATCGTAACCAGCTACCAGATGATGACTTTTTGTTAAACCAAGGTTTGTATTGGTGTTTATGTGTGTATTGTCATCCTGTGGATCCTGCAAAAAGTAGGCAAATAACGGCGCTATTTGGCTATGCAAACCATATCCAAGGCTTACTGAGTGTTGGGCTGATATGCCGTACTTCAAGCCTAATCGAGGTTCGAGCGAGGAGCTGTTGTTTAGCGCAAAGTAGTTGTAGTGTAGCCCAGAGTTTATAGTTAACCTATTGGTTGGCCTATACTGCCATTGAACATAAGGTTGTAGCATCCAGGTATTGCCATCATAATTGATTTGATCGCGGAAACCATCGTATTTTTTGTACCAACTTTCATCGAAGAGATTGCTCAACAGAAGTTTTGCCGATACTCCACCCTTTATCGTATGCCTTGAGTTAAAGCGATGGTTAATAAACGTTGAGGCCTCAATTCGGTTATCGATCATTGATGAGCTAAAAACCCTAAACTTTGCCAAGCAGATCGGAAGAGCACACGTCTGAACTC
>CALGIR010000372.1 GCA_937915475.1 uncultured Bacteroidales bacterium | reverse complement strand
ATGCAACGTACCGTTGGCAACCTTTGAGTTGTTTACGTCAACCCAAAGGTTGCCAACGGCACGTTGCATGGTACTAACCCCTGATTTGCCTCTGAGGATATTATCGTATGCCCCCTCGATTCCCACAGCAACGCCACTTTCGTTTACAACGCCAATGGTGCGCGAGGCCAGACTTGTATGCGGCTTGATTCTGCGATTAACCTGAACTGGTATTAGGCCGCCCTTGTTTGGAGGAAGGTTGAAAAGAGGGAACTCCTTTATTTGCTGAAGTTCCAAGTAATTTATTTGCCTAGAACCAATGGGATAGTAGCGATTATGCTTGCTGAATTTCCGAGCATTAACCAACTCTGATTTGTATGTATAGTGTGATTTATCTTTAAAAAATCGGGATAGTCCAATGGCTAACGACTCAACATTTGCATAGAAAAGTTCATCGGTAAGGCCAGCGGCTTTCAGGTCCATTCTTACCTCAAAGTAGGGAACCGATGTGGCGAGTAACCTGCCATCAATGGCACAGATATCGCCTCGGTTGGGTTCTATTGTTATGTCGCGAAATGTTATGGTTTTGGCTTTTGCTCTAAGGTCGTTGCCCTCTACAAACTGAATGTAAAGAATCTTCCATATAATGGCTACTCCAAGTATACCAAAGGTGAAGTACACAAGGCCAAAACGGAATAGTATTTCTTTTTTTACTGACATTCAGCTATAAGTATTTATTACCTTGTTTTTATCTTTTTTGGAGGCGTAACCGATTCTTCTAAATCCAGGTTTCTCTCTTTAATTAGTCGCGCTACCTGACTTTGCTTACTGATGAACATAAGTTGAGAGGCAGTGGTTATGGACTCGGCTCTAAGGTTTTTCACCTCTATTTGTAGCGTTTGTTCTGAGCGAATAAGCTTCTCGTACTTATACCTATTGCCAATATAAAAAATGGCCAAAACGGCTAGAAAGAGAATATATGGAATTTGATTCGTTACATTCTCCCTACTAAGGATATTACCGTTGATAATATCACGGAAATTTCCCTTGCGCTTAGCGTTTTTGGGCTGTGCTTGCGCATCAATAAACTCAATTCGCTTATTATTCTCTACGCTCATATTTTCTCTGCAATTCTTAGCTTGGCACTACGTGCCCTTGGATTTTCATCTATTTCTTTATCGGTTGGTACTATTACCCTTCTATTAATCGGGTTAAATGGGCCTATAACATTTCCGTAAAAATCTGTTTCTTTATTACCCTTAAAGTTTCCTGCTTTTATGAAGTTCTTAACAAGTCTGTCCTCAAGAGAGTGGTACGAGATAGCGACAAGACGTCCCCCGCTTTGTAGCGTTTTTTCGGTTTGTATCAGCATCTGTTTAAGAGCCTCCATTTCGCTATTTACCTCAATGCGTATGGCTTGGAATACCTTGGCTAGCATCTTATTCTTTACGTGAGGTGAGAAAAGGGGACTAACAACCTCTGCAAGGCCTTCAACGGTATCAATTTGTTGGCTTTCCCTCTGGCTTATAATCGTTTTTGATATTTTTCGGGCATTAGGCAGCTCGCCATAAAGCGACAAAACACTGGTAAGCAGTTTTTCATCGTAATTGTTAACAACCTGCAGGGCCGAAAGGCTGGCATCGCGGTTCATGCGCATATCCAACGGTCCTTCAAACCTAAAGGAGAATCCCCTTTCGGGGCTGTCAAAATGTTTCGAAGAGACCCCCAAATCGGCTAAAATTCCATCAACCTGCTCAATTTTATAGTATTTTAAAAAGTTTCTAAAAAACCTAAAATTGCTGTGGATTAGCATAAACCTGCTATCGTCAATGGTGTTTGCAAAGGCCTCTTTATCCTGGTCGAACGCAATAAGCCTACCCTTAACGGATAGGTGTTTGATAATCTCGCGAGAGTGACCGCCTCCGCCAAAGGTCAAGTCGAGGTAGGTTCCATCTGGATTAATGTTAAGACCCTCGACACTTTCATGCAGTAAAACTGGTATATGGTATTCCATTATTCATTGCTTAAAGGTGTTGAGCCCAAAATTTTTTCGGCCAGGCTAGCAAATGATTCCTCATCGGTGATGTGCGCGTTATAGGTATCATTTGTCCAAATCTCAATTCTGCTATCCTGCCCAGTTAAGGCCAGCTCATTGCTGGCGTTTATCATTTCGAGCATACGCTTAGGTAGCAGTAATCTACCGCTTGAGTCAAGAGTAAGTTCACTTGTTCCTCGGTAAAACTCTCTAAGAAATCTATTATGCTCGCGGTTGTAGGGGTTTGTGTTACGGCGAATAAGCTCATTTTGCCGCTCCCATTCTTCCATAGTGAATAGCACTAAACAGTTTTCAAAAATATCCTTCTTAACCACATAGCGATCGGCCGAAGCAGATTTATTCTGCTTTTTAAAGGCTGCGGGGAAGAGTATTCTCCCCTTGTTGTCAACCTTACAAATATAATCGCCTATGAATGAAGTCATCTTACCTATTTAGTTCAGAAAGTAAAATTAAATCATTTTTTCCCACTTTCCGCCACCTTTTGCCACTTTTTCCCACTTTGTTGATAACTTTTTTGGTTAAAGCAACATAGGGAGTGTTTGGAAATAGTCCATAAGGCTTGTGTTTATTGACTTGTAGTGTATAGCATAAGTACAAAAGTGACAATATTTTTTAAGGAATAATTTGCATTGTTACTGTAATTGGATTTTTAGGATTTTTTCTCACAGAGGTTTTTGCAGACATAGGGGTGTTTTGACAGAAATCCTTCAAAATACTTTGAGATGGTCTAGTTTGATTGGACAAATTTCTATTCAAATAAATTTTTTTCTTGATAGCCCTGTTTCCAGCGTTCCATTATACAATAGAAGCCAGTTTAAGTTAAATCGACCCACTAGGTAACACCAATACTTAAAAGCTAGTCTTTGTCAAAATGTTTATAATAAAGAGGTTATCATAAACGGGATTTTGTATGTTTGGGAAGAAGCAGGCATTTATCATGCTTTTCAATATCCTGTTTGTTGTTGGGGTATGGTTTTATTGTACATATAAACTAGTTGGCGGTCATTGTAAAAAGACAGCGGAGCATCCAATAATTATGACAAAAAAAATGAAAGGAACTTTTTTAACACTTAATCCAAAAGCGAAAATCTTTGAAGAATTAAAGACCCAACAACTCAAATGGTGGTCACTGTTACGTGAAGATAATGAGTTGTATATAGAAATTCGCAAAGACAACTATATCAATGTTTATTATTACGGAGGTTCAGTTGCTAAAATTGTTTATGCTAATGGTTTTGTGGCTGAAACTCATCAGAAATATTTGGGTGATGATAAACCTCGTGGAAAAACAAAAAAGGGAACGAATATATTTAAATATGACCCAATTGATTTAGTAAATCTAAACGAAACAAACATTGCAGATATTAAAAATTACATCAAGAGTGATTATTTACGACATATCAATGATGAGAATCCGGCTGAAAAATGGATTCAAGGGAAAATGATAAAGGGAAACTCAAATTATATCGACTCAGAGTTCCAGTTCAATCAAGACCCAGAAATTGGCAAATTAAGAATAGATTTGATTGAATTGTCAGGAGGTGTTTTGTCTTTTGTTGAATTAAAAGGAATTTCAGACAGCCGTTTAAGGAATGATTCAATAAGGAATCCTAATACGCCTGAGATTATTGAGCAAATGCGAAAATATCATTTGTTTATCAATAAGTATGAGATGGAATTATTGGATTATTATAAAAAACTCATTGAGATTAAAAATAATTTAGGGTTGACGAAAATCGTTTGCCCAAAACTTACTCTGAATAAAACTCCTAAACTAATAATTGCAAACACATATACCAAAGACACTCTTGGCAGAAGAGAAAGGATTCAAGACATAGAGAAACTTTTAAAAAATCATAATATTGATTACGAAATTCTAAAATGAAAATAATCATTCATCGAGGCATAGACCAAATAGGAGGTTGCATAACTGAAATTGCAACTGACAACGCAAAAATCCTAATAGATTTGGGTCAAAATCTTCCTGATGGTGAAGGTATTGTTAATGATGATTTTGCCAATTTCGATGCAATTGAACAGATAACAAAGGGTATTGATGCGATATTTTACACACATTATCACGGAGACCATTTAGGACTTTTTCATCTTGTTCCTGATTCTATTTCTCAAAATATTGGCAAGGTTGCAAAAAGAGTTGCATTATGTAAGCATCAACGACTTGCATTTATAAAAGACCGCAAAGAACAGTCGGAAAAAGAAATTGCAAAAATTGAAGCAATGCAATCTTTTGAATCCCAACAAATATTAAAAGTTGGAGATATTAAAATAATACCATATTTCGTAAGCCATTCGGCTTACGATTCTTTTATGTTTTTAATTGAAGCAAATGGAAAACGAATTTTGCATACTGGTGATTTTCGTGGACACGGTTATCTTAGCAAAGGTCTTCTACCAACGATTGAAAAATTAATTTTAAAGCAAGGTAAGATTGATTTTTTGATTACTGAAGGAACAATGCTTTCACGTTTAGATGAAAGAGTAAGGCACGAAAATGAATTGAAAAGTGAAGTTATTGAATTAATGAAAGAATACAAAAATGTATTTGTAATGTGTTCATCTACCGATATGGAGCGATTGGCTACATTTCATGCGGCTAACAAAGAAATGAAAGCCAGACCTTTTGTTTGTGATGATTTTCAAAAGAATGTTTTAGAAATTTTTTCAGATTCAGCTGGTAAAAAAAGTGCCTTATTTGATTTTGGAGAACCTTATGCTTTCTGGAAAGAAAACGATAAGTTAATACAATGGATGCAAGACAAAGGTTTTTGTATGTTAGTCCGTGCAACTGACAAATTCAATGATTACATTGAGTTTTTATTGCCATTACTAGAGAAAGACAAGACCATTCTAATTTATTCTATGTGGAAAGAATATGTCAATCCAAAAAGTAAACATGCAAATAAAAAGTACTTGGATTTTATAGATAATTTCCCAAAATTGAGTAAAATTCATACAAGCGGACACGCTTCAGCTGAATGTCTTGCTGATGTTTGCAATCTTGTAAATCCGAAAAAAGGAATTATACCAATACATTCTGAAAATTCTGCTGACTATAAAAAACTGCCGATTAAAGAAGAATTAAAAGATAAAATAATTACGGAAACAAAGACAAGTGACGATATGATTATTGAGATTAAAAGAACAACGAACCGCCAACATCGTGTATAAAACATTGGGGTTTAAGTGGTTATTCGAGCGTTCTGCCCCGCATCAAGTTCGGTGTAACTTGACAGGAAAGTCGCCCGTAATCCCCAACGTTTCATACACGTAACCGTTACCTAGCCAAAGAGCCTTCAAATTGAGGCGGCCTAGTTAGACTGGACAACTTTTCAAATATATTTACCTCTTCATATTTAAGAGGCTAGACTAGACTTCCAGTACCCTATCGCTATACAATAGGAACCAATTTTGGTTAAATCAACCAGCCAAAAGTGGCACAAATCAAGCCGGGATAGCCATGGCGTGCTTACGAGCGTTTGCAATAAGTAAATAGAGATAATTGGAATAAAAAAGCGAGGGATTGCCCTCGCTAGAATTTTATTTGAGATGAGAAGAAACTACTCCTCTGTTGAGGGAGAGTTTCGAATTTGCCGTAAGAGGTAAGTTTTAAAATCGTAGTCGGCTTGGTAAAGCTTCATAATTTTATCGGGTGTTAATAGTTCTTTAAACTTTTTATTGTACTCAACTAGCAGGTCCGACTCTTGCTTATGAAAATTGATATACATATCGCCGTACCTTTCAATCTCCTTGGATGACATTTTATCCATATTCTCGGAGCAGTAGTGCATTGCTTTTTTACGCTCTCTAACAATTACATTTTTCTTTTTCCAGTAGCTGTTGTACACTGGCCAAAAGTCTTGTGCTTCTTCGGGTGTAAGATTTAATTTTTCAGTAAAAAATACAATTTTTTGTGCCTTTACCAACGCCTCCTTATCGGACATTGATTGCCCAAAAACGTTTATTGTCAGCCCAAGGCATAGTAGGGTTGTTATGAAAAATAGTCTTTTCATATTTAGTATTGCTCAATTAGCGTTGTGTAGTCAATGTCCTGGTCGAGCAGGTACTGAATCATTTCGTTGTTATAACTCTGTATGGAGTCGTCCAATCTATAGGGCTGAATTTCATTAATTAAGTTCTCCTCATCAAAATCATAAATACTGTTCTGAATAATTTCAATGTAGTCGTCGTTTGAGAGAACGCTTGGGGTGTTACTGGTTGGTTGAAGTACATAGTAAGCACCAGCGGCTAAAAAAGCTAAGGCAACAAAACCTGCAGCAAGCGATATTTGTGCCCTAATTGCTTGCCATACAGTAACCTTTTGCTTTCTGTGCACAGGGCTTTGGGTTAGGCAATACTCCTGTATGCGAAACGGCAAGCTATCGAAATAGCCATCAGGTACGCTGTAGGGAAGTTCCTTCCCATATTTTGCTGTAAACTTGTTTATGTTTTCTTTCTCTTTCATGTTATGTGTTGCATTTCAATTATTTTGACAATGCTAATGCGGTAAGGTTTAATCATCTTCCATGGCCTTCTCTATTTTTTTTACCGCATGGTGATATGATGCTTTCAATGCTCCAACCGATGTGCCAACTATCTGAGATATTTCCTCGTACTTAAGCTCATCAAAATATTTCATATTAAATACTAATCTTTGCTTCTCGGGCAGTTTCAGAACCGCTTTTTGAAGTTTTACCCTTATTTCATCGCCATTAAGGCTGGGTGAACTCTCTAAGGTTGATATGAGTTGTTGCTCAACATCTTCAAAAGGAACAAAAAACTTACTGCGTTTTTTCTTTAAAAATGTGAGAGCCTCGTTGGTGGCAATCCGGTAAAGCCAGGTAAAAAGTTGCGAATCCTCCCTAAATTTATCAAGGGCATTCCACACCTTTAAAAAGGTGTTCTGCATAACGTCGTCGGTATCGTCATGGCAAATGACAATCTTTCGAACATGCCAGTAAAGTCTTTCTTGATATTTTCGAACAATGAGGTTAAAGGCATAGCTGCGCGTGTCCTCTACTCGAAACATGCATAGCAATTCCTTGTCGCTCATCTGGCTCATTTGATTACTGTTAGCGTTTATTTACGACTAACCACTTTTTGTGCAGCAGCCACAATATTTGGGGTGTCTAATCCGTATTTAACTAGCAATTCGTCGGGTTTTCCGCTTTCGCCAAATGTGTCGTTAACGGCTACAAACTCAATGGGAGTAGGATTGTTTTTTGCTAAAACCTGTGCGATACTTTCGCCTAATCCTCCATTTAGCATATGCTCCTCTGCGGTAACAACGGCTTTGGTTTTAAATATACTGATAAGTATTGTTTTTTCGTCAAGAGGCTTAATGGTATGAATGTTAATAACCTCGGCGCTTATTCCTTTGCTGCTTAGTTCCTCTGCTGCCTTAATGGCTTTCCATACCATGTGACCTGTGGCAAAAATTGTAACATCGGTACCTTCAATAAGTGTGATTGCTTCACCTATATTGAACTTTTGGTTTTCTGGAGTAAAGTTGGGGACCGACGGCCGTCCGAAACGCAGATAAACTGGGCCTTCCAATTCTGCCGAGGCTAGTGTAGCCGCTTTTGTTTGGTTGAAGTCGCAAGGGCAAATTACGGTCATATTGGGGAGCATTTTCATCATGCCTATATCCTCAAGCATCTGGTGTGTTGCTCCATCTTCCCCAAGGGTAAGCCCCGCATGCGATGCAGCAATTTTTACATTTTTGTTTGAATAGGCAACGCTTTGGCGTATCTGGTCGTAAACCCTGCCCGTAGCAAAAATTGCAAAGGTACCAGCAAAAGGTATTTGACCGCTATTTGCTAGGCCAGCAGAAACACCAATCATATTTGCTTCTGCAATACCTGTTTGGAAAAATCTTTCGGGGTTTTCGGCTATGAACTTATCCATTTTTAGTGAACCAATTAGGTCGGCACAAAGCGCAACAACCTTTGGGTTTGTTTTGCCAAGTTCGTAGAGGCCTTCACCAAAACCCGAACGAGTATCTTTGTTTCCAGTATTTTCGAATTTATTCATAAAGATAAATGTTGTTGATAAACCGTGAGGTTATATATATTGATAAATGGGGTTGTGTGCTACTCTTTTCGCTTTGAGCGTTCTATTGCCTGCTTTTTAAGTAGTCCTAGTATAATCAGCTCTGCTGATGCATAGTTTGTAGCCAAGGGAATATTCTTTACGTTGCATGCTTCGAGGAGCTTTCTGATATCCTCATGATGCTTTTGAATAACCTTGTGGTCACGAAGAAAAATAACCATATCAACGTTACCCTCTTCAATCATTTGGGTGATTTGAACGTATCCGCCCGATTGGCCGGGGCTCATATGCTTACACGATAATCCCTGCGATTCGATAAACTCTGCAGTTCTACCCGTAGCAATTAGGTTAACTCCTCTTAGCCACTCAAGGCGGTCTTGAATAAACTGTGCCAATTCTGGTTTTTTAGCATCGTGTGCTATTGCAACAATATTGTTCATTGCTATATGGGTTTTAAGTTGTTAGTAATCACCAAGAGTTTCAGGGAGTTGTTGCATTGCTTTTTCAAACTCCTCTTTGTTTGGTGCTTTGCCATGCCATTTGTGAGTTCCCATCATAAAATCAACTCCCATGCCCATTTCGGTTTTCATCAGAATTGCAATGGGTTTCCCTTTTCCGGTAAGCCCTTTGGCCTGAGCTAGTACTGCTATAACATCTTCGATATTATTACCGTCCATGTTTAGAACATGCCATCCGAATGATTCCCACTTTCCCTGTAGGTCACCAAGCGAGTTTATCTTATCAACGGGACCATCAATCTGTTGGCCATTATAGTCGATTGTAGCAATCAGGTTATCAATCTTTCGAGCGGCGGCAAACATTGCGCCCTCCCAAATTTGGCCCTCTTGAAGTTCTCCATCGCCATGTAGAGTATAGACCAAATGGTTGTCGCCATTAAGCTTTTTGCCAAGTGCGGCACCACAGGCAACAGACAATCCTTGCCCAAGCGAACCTGAGGCTATTCTAATACCGGGTAGGTGATCTGCTGTTGCGGGATGACCCTGCAAGCGAGAGTTGATTAGGCGAAAGGTTGATAGTTCGCTTACTGGGAAGAAACCTCTGCGAGCTAAAGTGCTGTACCAAACAGCCGAAAGGTGACCGTTTGAGAGGAAGAACATGTCTTCTCCTTTACCATCCATTGTAAAATTCTTTGGATCGGCTTTAAGTACGTTAAAGTAGAGCGCTGTAAAAAAATCGGCACAACCAAGCGCTCCTCCAGGGTGTCCGCTTGATGGGGCATAAACCATTCTTACTATGTCGCGACGCACCTGCGATGCAATATCCTGAAGGTTTTGTGTGTTGATCATAAACTGTTATTTAAATACTAGGATGTTTATTTTACGGAAAATACGGAAAATGAAATTTGGCTACAAAGATAGCCAAAATATTTAGATGCTTTGTGTACTATTCATCTTCATTTAGCTTGATGGCTCAGGTTAATAATAGATTAAAACTCAATTTTAAGCAACACCTGTTTTATAAAAAACTATTTGTTCTGGTAGGGAAATCGCGATTATTACCATACATTTAACCAGTTTAATTACAAACTCCATTCTTATGAAAAGGTTCTTTTTAATTGCACTACTTGCGCTCTCTTTTTCTATGTTATTTGCTTCCAATCCAATCGATACCGCTAGGGTAAATCCATTTATGGATGGTGTTGTTAAGGCTAAGCATCGCAGTAGTGATGTTGCAGGTGGTGTGATTGTGATAACCTCAGGGAGCGAAGTCCTTCTTAAAAGAGGGTATGGGTATGCTGATATTTTAACCAGACAACCTGTTACTGTCGATAGTACTCTATTTAGGATAGGTTCTATATCGAAATTGTTTGTTTGGCTTGCAGTTATGCAGCAGGTAGAGGAGGGTAAACTCGATTTAAATACCAATATAAACACCTATTTGGTAGATTTTAAAATACCCGATTCTTTTGATGAGGCTATAACCCTTACTCATCTTATGGGGCATACCGCCGGATTTGAGGATAGGGTAATTGGACTTTTTATAAACGATACGGATAAGCTTAAAAGCCTTTCGGAACTTTTGGCTGACGATTTGCCCAAAAGGGTTCGCGCTCCTGGTGAATATGCGTCATACTCAAACCATGGAGCAGCTATTGCAGCCCATATCGTTGAAATTGTGTCGGGTTTAGATTGGAATGAATACGTTGAGCAGAGAATTATTAACCCGCTAGGGTTGTACTCAACCACTTTTAGGCAACCGCTGCCAGACTCATTGGCTAGTAGAATGAGTAAAGGCTACGCTAAAATGGGGGGAGAACTCGTTCAGAAACCGTTTGAACTTATCCCTCTTGCACCAGTTGGTGCTGCCACAACAAGTGCCCACGACATGGCTGTTTTTATGCAGATGTTGCTGAATAAGGGTTCGTTGGGGGATGTTAAAATTATCGATTCTACCTCATTTAACCTCATGTTGAGTCCAAGCCACAGGCACGATAGTTGGGTAAATCCTAGTTTACATGGCTTTTTAGATTTAGGTAAGGATGGTTGCAGAATTGTTGGTCATGGAGGCAATACCTTTTGGTTTCATTCGCTGCTTGCGCTGTTACCCGACCAAAATATTGGAATTTTCATCTCGCAGAATAGCGAAGGTAGGGGCGACGAACAATCCTTTATTCTCGATGCTTTTGTTGATGAGTTTATGGATTGTACTAACGAACCGATGCCCGTTATTGAGTTTAAGGGCGATTACCTTGAGCAGTTTGCAGGCGAGTATATCTCAAATAGATATCCCCATAGCGATTATCTTAAGTTAATATCATTAAGTGCACGGTTAAAAATTTCGGTAGTTGGTGCACAGCTTAAAATGGTAAAAGGGGATAACGTTACCTATTGGAATCCTGTGGGGAGTGTGATTTTTCAGCAAGAGTGGAGTAATGAACGTATTGCATTTGAGAAGGATAAAAAGGGAAAGATTAGTATGCTCTTTGAGCAAAGGGCTCCAATTGTAGCGTACTCTAAGGCGAAACCGTATGAGAAACGGGGAGCACACATCATGATATTTACTTTTATCCTGATAACCTGCGTTTTAGCGCTTCTCTACTGGCCATTCGTT
>CALGIR010000371.1 GCA_937915475.1 uncultured Bacteroidales bacterium | reverse complement strand
AATAGGAAAACAGCAATCTCAGTTATCCTATGGTTTTGAGCGCTACCACCAGTTGTTTCGACATCGATAACGGCATAAAGTGGCTTACTATTCATTCTATGAAACACTAATTTGTGTGGTTACTTCAGCTATTCGCCATTTTTAAAATGGAAAGATATGACAATTTGCTTATCAAGAAAACTTATGGGTATCCATATTTTTTATTCCGTAGAGAAGAATGTGGGTTTCACCACCAGCATAATCCATCCAAACAAAGCGCTGTCGCCCTGCCCGGGAATTCTTCCTTTAAGCTGCTCCATGCTTTCGGTATAGAAAAATGTGGAAAATCCAGCCTTAATGGTCACGGCGTTGTCGAGTTTATGGCTGTAAACCAGATCGAGCTCCTGTCCCAGATTTTTATCCACCCTAGTTCCATTGCTCAGGTACTCTTCGGGCAGGTTAAACTGGTGAAGGGTGGCCTCCAACTCTCCTTTTTTCCCAATACCAATGTTAGCCCGCAGCAACAGGTCATTAATGCCAGCACCATGATTTTCGGGAACCCCAAAATAATCCATGTATCCCAGAAATTTATGGCCAGGTCCGTAAAGCGTGGAAAAGGTTCTGGTTTCGGTAAGGGCATCGGTGGAGGAGAAATCGGTGCCTGAGTAGTGATCGTACCCAAGCATGAGAGTAATTTTGGGGGTGAACGTATATTTTGCCCATGCCGAGTAAAAGTTAGCTTTTACATTCCGGTTATCAAGTGCAGTTCCGCGCTGCAGGTAGCCAGCGGCCGAAAAAAACCACGAATCGGTTTGGTATTCAAGATAGGACCCAAATGTGGTGCGGTAATTAACCTTCAGCGAATCCAGTTGCGAGGAGACATTGGGGCCAACCTGAAACCCATCTCTAACACCTACCAGAGAAGCACTTAAACCATTGCTCCATGATTTATTCAAATGCCCGAAAACCATGTTTTTGTACTGGATGCCCTTGAGGGAATATTCGCTTAAAAAAGCATCTCCTTCAATGTTTCCGTCGTTGTTGATAGCATACCCCAAATGGAAATGAAGAGTTTTATCATTAGTGGTTAATAACAGGCGTGCAACGTCGTGTGCTTCGGCAAAGGTGCGCCAGTCGCCAGAGCAAAAGATTCGCTGATCGTCATAAATCAATGGTTGTCGCCCTGCTTTCAGAGCCACGTTATTGTTAAATCGGTACTCGACCCATCCTTCAAAAAGACCCATCCCATTGTTATCAGCCTTCCATTTGTCTTCGCCCCAAATGCGGGCGTCCTGCAACGAGATGTAGGTAGTGAGTTTATCTTTCTGATAAAAAACATTAAGCCGGGTGCGCTGCCCCACCATGGTTAAGGGATTGGTAGAGGAGGTGGGGATGGTTTTGTAACCATCGCGATACTCCCCACGGGTTCGCAACTCGCCCGACACAGTGAATTGAGCAAAGGTAGTACTGCTTAGGAGCAGCATTAGAGAAATAAGGGCTGACTTTTTCATGGTTAGAGTGCTTTTGCAAAAAGTTTATTCATCGCAAAAGTACAAAAAAGGAGGAAGGTAAATTAAATTGCGGAGTTTTATCGGGTAGATCTTTTATAAGCATTTTAAGTACTTCTTCGTATGGCAACCCTTCGGTCATCGTATATCGAAGGGTGTTTTATTGTGCATCTCTCCATTTTTTAGCGGCAATTCTAAAAAAGGCAGCGTTCAACACATCGGCTGCATTGGCTTATATTATTGATGTTTGTGCTACTGAAAACTCCTGTGGTACAAGAATCTGTTTAATCGCATCGGTATGAATGTTGAAATTCATTAGTCAAATACAGCTTAAAAGGGGTACTGATAGCTGAGCCAAATTCAAGTGCAATGTCGTTCAAACGTACTATCGGTAAGCGAACTATGGTCCCTTTCCTCCTTTACCGCTGAGAGAAAAAGAGATAAAACAAACCGAATACAATCCAAATTTTTGCTATCTTTAAGCAAGTATCCAGAAAACAATTAAATTCCATAGCTGTTAATTGGTAAAACTATCATATATGCTGCTTGACTACCACATGCATACTTTCCTATCCGATGGCCGTGATGATCATGAGCAAATGGTCTCATCGGCAGCATTTCGGGGTATCAGTGAGATAGGGTTTAGCGATCATATCAGCATAAAACCTGTAAGTTGGGCTTTGCCCATTGATAGGATTGATGAAATGATTAGCCGAATTCACGCTGTGCAGGCAAGCGACACAAAGGGAGTTGAGGTTAAGTTTGGGGTTGAGATGGACTACTTTTTTGGCATGGAGAAGCAGATCCAACAGGTTATTAAGCAATTACCTATTGACTACGTTATTGGGTCTATCCATTTTGTTGATGATTGGAACTTTGATACCGATGCCAACGAGTTTGACAGAGTGGATGTGAATAGATTCTATCGTCAGTATTTTAAGCTGGTTCAGCAATCGGCCAAATCGAAACTATTCGATATCATTGGGCATTGCGACCTAGCCAAAAAATTTGCATACTACCCTACCTTCCCTCTCGATGTGCTTTACGACGAAACGGCTCAGGTTTTTAAGCGTGCTGATGTTGTTGTTGAAATAAATACCAGCGGCAGAACTAAGCCCTGCAATGAGTTTTATCCTTCTATCCCATTTCTTGAGCGACTAGCTTACTACAAAGTACCTGTAACTCTAGGTTCTGATGCTCACGTTGAGCAAAACGTTGGTCAGTTTTTTGATGAGGCCATTGCTGGAATAAAGGCCCTTGGCTATAAGGAAATAGCAAGGTTTACAAAACGTAAAAGGGAGATGGTTAAAATTTAATCAGGAATAGATTTTGCCTTTGAAACCTCGCCTAGAAACCGCACAGTTATACGCTCTACTTTTCACCATACTATATCTTCTGCTCTAGTCTTGTTGTTACCAAAATTCATTGTATTTTTAAGGAAATTAAATAAAGTGTGCTGAACAGCTTTTATGAAAAAGGCCTTTTATAAACTCTTCATACAGCTATCCACTCTTTTGGGGTCATTGTTTTTTGCTACTTTGGCTACAGATGCTAAAATTCCTGAGTTAATTCCATACCTTATTAATGATTTTAATCTCAAAAATCAAAATTGGAATATTGCCCAAAATCCTAACAACCTCCTAATATATGCGGCAAACTCCCAAGGTTTATTTGAGTTTAACGGTATTAACTGGACAAAATATACGCTAAAGGATAAACTCCCCATAAGGGCGGTTGCGGTAAATAACAATGAACAAATTTTTACGGGTTCTTTTGAAGAGTTTGGATTTTGGGAGTACAGCAGCACGGGTATTTTAGAGTACACGTCAATTTCTCATCTAACCACAATGGAAAAAAACGATGAGATATGGAAGATCTATTGTGAAGGAGAAAAAGTTTACTTCCAGTCGTTTACTTCAGTATATATTTATTATGATGAAACAGTAGAAAAAGTAAAAGCTCCCTACGCCATGCTTTTTCTTCATCAAATAAGGGATAAATACGTTGTTCAAGTAATTGAAAGTGGGCTGTTCTGGTTTCAGAATAATGAATATAGCTACATCGAAAAAAGCGATGTTTTTTCGAACAAAAAGGTTCATGCAATTATTCCGTATGGTGATGAGCAATGGCTTGTTTGTACCGACAATTATGGCATATTCCGTTATGACGGTCAAAATTTTAGCTACTTCAGTTCTGATGCAAGTACTTTTCTTGAAAGTAATGTCTGCAATGCAGCTAAACAGCTAAACGACTCCACATACGCCTTTGGGAGCATACTAAACGGGTTGATCATTACTAACAAAAAAGGGGAAATACTCCAAAACTATAGTATACATAACGGACTTAAAAACAATACCATTCTTTCCCTCTACGCCGACAATAAAACTGGGCTATGGATTGGCCTCGATGAGGGGGTAAACTACATCGATATGCAATCGCCTTACACCCATTATAAGAGCAGAGATGCTTCTTTGGGGACAATTTATGCTTTGCTAAAAAAGAATGATCAGCTGTATATCGGTACAAACCATGGTCTTTTTCTTGGTGATATTGTAAAAAAGGATCAGTTCTACCATTTTGCAAACTTAAGGCCAATTCCCAACAGTCAAGGTCAGGTTTGGTCGCTTGTAGAGTACGACAACCAAATTTTATGTGGGCACAACGAGGGAACATACCTAGTAAACGGCGAAGAGTTTAGCCCTATATCTTCCGTAACAGGGGGGTGGGCCTTTAAACCTTACGGCGACTACTTGCTTGGGGGTACGTACACTGGCATCATTGTTCTTGATAAATCAGCAGAAGGAAATTGGCAGTTCCTGTCAAAACTGGAAGATTTTACCGAGCCCACACGTTATCTTGAGGTAGATTACCTGGGATATGTTTGGGCATCGCACCACCAAAAGGGACTATACAAGATTGAAATCTCTGATGATTTAAACCAAGCAGTTAAGGTTAGCTTCTATCAAAATATTAAAGGAGAAAGCCACAACATAAAAGTGTTTAAAATCAATAACAGAGTAGTTTTTGCCACGTCCCAGGATATTTACACTTATGATTACGTAAGGAATCAAATTGTCCCAGTTGATTCATTATCCAAAGATCTTGGTGAGTTCAAAAGGGCTGATCAAATTCAGCATTATCAAAAAAATGAGTATTGGCTTATAAAAGATGATAAGCTAGCGCTATTTCAAATTAACCTAGATTTTACTGCTACTAAAAAATGTGAAATACAGCTAAGCAGTATTAGCCTACCCCAACGAAGCATTCAACTGGTAAGTCTTGATAGTAGCACTTTGATTATCCCAACTCCCGAAAGTTTCGACACCTACAATCTTGTAGTTCATAAAAACCAACAAAGCGTTGCAAATCTTGAGCTTGAAAAGGTGGTTTTCTATGGTAAACAAAATGAGGAAATAACGCATTACAAAAACTTCGAAAATCTGAAAACTCAATGGAACATGAATAATGCAACCATTAGTTTTATTGCCCCATACTCCTTTGATTATCCCAGCAAACAATTTCTTTATCGTATAAAAGAACTTGAAAACAATTGGCAAAGTACCCATAACAATCATTTTACCTATCTGGGCCTTATGTACGGCTACTATACCGTTGAGGTCCAAGGGCCAGATGGTACGGTGATACAAATTCCAATTCAGGTTAAAAAACCCTGGTACTACTCAAATGTTGCACTAAGCGGCTATGTTGCTATTCTCATTATATTCATTTGGCTAGTAATGCTTTACTTTAAATACAAAATGATTCGCCAAAAGGAGCGATTGGAAATGGAGCTCAAGCATAGCTCATTGGAAAAGGAGCTCGATTATAAAAACGTTGAGTTAATGCTCACCATAAGGTATTTAATTAGCAAGAATAAAATTTTAACTGAGCTCCAGAATGAGATTAGCATCATTAAAGAAAACTCATCCAAATACCCTATAAAGAACCTAAGAAGCATGGAGAAAATCATGAAGGAGGGGCTTGAAACCCAAACCGAGGAGTGGATGAATGCCATGAAAAGTCTTAAACTATCAGAGCAAGGCTACTTTAAAAAACTTCTGAGCAGATATCCCGATCTTACCCCTAATGATTTAAGGCTTTGCTCCTATTTAAAAATGAATTTTTCTACCAAAGAAATTGCTCGTTTGCTAAATAACTCAACCAGAGCTGTTGAAATTGGTCGTTACAGGTTAAGAAAAAAACTAAACCTTGATCATGATGAAAATCTTACTGAGTTCTTAATAAGCATCGACTTTGATAAGAAAAAGTAGTGCAGAACTAACTTATGTGAGCATCAATTCACTTGTAATTCCGCTTAAACAGACCTTAAAAGAACACTACCCTAATAATCTATAATCAACAAAAAGTACTTTTTACAGAACATTAAACCCTCAATTTCAAACGTTTGCGAAAGGCTGTTGAGGTAAAGCCTTCCTAACCTCATATAGTTTATCCAGATGTGAAACTTAAATGGAGAAAAAAAATTGCCTTCACTTCCTTATTGGTGTAACTTTATAAGAATAGTTCAAATTAAGAGTTTTTAAATAAAAACAATTAAGGGTATGAAACAAAAACTATTCACCCTGGCATTTATTTTAACCATTCCTTTTGCACTATTCTCTCAGGTACTTGTTAAAGGAACTATAGTTGATGAGGGCAACGAACCATTACCAGGCGTTTCTGTAGTAGTGGAGGGCACAATCCGGGGTACCTCCTCCGATCTGGATGGTAAGTACTCCATACAAGTCGATCCATCAGAGGCACTAGTCTTTAGCATGGTGGGCATGTTAACCCAAACGCATATTGTTGGTAATAGAACTACCATTAACATTACGCTTAGCACCGAGACCACTTCGTTAGATGAGGTTGTCGTAATTGGCTATGGTACCCAAAGAGCAAAGGATTTAACTGCACCCATAATTAAGATAAAGGGAGAAACACTTGCACTCCAATCTACATCAAATGCAATGCAGGCCATGCAGGGAAAAGCATCAGGAGTGCAGATTATAAACAGCGGCGTTCCTGGCAGAGGTCCTTCGGTTAAGATTAGAGGAATTGGCTCCATTGGCGATTACGCAAATCCTCTGTTTGTAGTAGATGGCGTATTTGTTGACAACGTTGATTTTTTGGGCTCATCAGATATTGAAGATCTTGTTGTGCTTAAGGATGCATCAGCAGCAGCAATATATGGTGTAAGAGCGGCCAATGGCGTTATCCTAATTACCACAAAAAGCGGTAAATCAGGCGAGCCAATTATTAGCTACGACACCTACTTTGGTTTTCAGACCCCGGTAAATATAATGCCGTTAGCAACAAAGAATCAATACGTTGAAGCTCTTAATGAGGCGAACACTTCCACAAGTGGTTATATTCCTAAAAATCCGGATAACTACCCAACAAGTACCGATTGGTACAAGCAACTGGTTAGAAACGCCCCAATGACCAATCACAGCATCGATATCTCTGGTTCGAGCGAAAAGACAAGTTACTCAATGGGAGGTAGCTACCTGTACCAAGATGGTGTAATGGATGCTAAAAACCAATATCAACGATTAAATCTTCGGATTAGGGTCGATCAGAATGTGAATGAATACCTAAAAATTGGTTTTAACAATATACTTTCAAGGCACAACCAGTATAACCCAAATGAGGGTGCGTTCTTTGGGGCATTTGTTAATCCACCCGTTTACCCAGTTTACGACCCAAACAACGCAGATGCGTACCCCATAAAATTCGGTTCTCCACAAACATATGGTTTTGGGAATCAGTACGGAAACCCCGTGGCTGCAGCTTACTACCCCGAACACTTTGAAAAGGGAAACAAAATTGTATTTAGCACCTATGCAGAGTTTTATCCCGTAAAAGATAAATTAACATTCAAGATTTCTTACAATCAGGATTTGGGCAATTACACCCCACGTTCATTCACACCTGAGTATAATGTTGGAGGTTCACAGGGTGTTCGTAGGTCAAGTCTTGAAAAAATATCAGGGAGTTCAAACAAGCAAATCATCGATAACCTTTTAACTTTCAACAACAGAGAGGGTCGCCATAGCTACTCCATTCTTTTAGGTCAATCAACTCGCATTGAGAGGTATGAAACATTGGGCGGATCGGCTCAAAATGTACTTGGGATCGACGATCAATCGAAATACTTAACCACTGGCTCATTCAGAGATAGATACGCGTGGGATGGTGGATCGAGATATCATGGTTTATCCTTCTTCACCAGAGGAACATACAACTATAACAGTAAGTATTTACTAACGCTAACATTTAGAGCCGATGGTAGCTCGAAGTATCAAAAGAAATGGGGCTATTTCCCATCCGTTGGAGTAGGCTGGAACCTTAGCCAAGAAGACTTTATGCAGAACCAAACCCTATTCAGCTTTTTAAAGGCCAGGGCAAGTTGGGGTATGCTGGGTAACGATAATGTACCATCTAACTCATCCGTAATACTCGGATTAACAGGTCCCGGAAGTTCGGGTATTTTTAACGACCAGTTGGTTGATGGGATTGGAGCTCAAACGGTGCTTCAAAACCAGCTGAGATGGGAAGTGGTTAGCGAGTTCAACTTGGGTTTCGACTTTGTATCTAAAAGTACAAAACTTGCTGGTGATATCGATTTTTACTATCGAACCACTGATAACGTAGTTTTTTATGCTCCAATTGCTACTGGTGGTGGCGTAGCCGATTTGCTTGCCAATAACGGAAAAGTTCTTAATGCTGGTGTTGAGCTAATGCTCAATTGGAACGATAAAATAAGCGATGATTTAAGCTACCGCATTGGCTTTAACGCAACGTCAATTTTTAACCGTGTATTAGCACTTGAGGGGCGAGACTATATACCAGGAGCTTATGTTAGAGGAAACTACACTACCAGAACATCCGTTGGGCATCCCATTGGCGCATTCTATGGATTTGAAATTGATGGTGTTTACAACAGTGAGACAGAGGCACTTCAGGATCCAGTAAGTCAAACAATTAAGGATAAAGGTTTTTTTAAGTATAAGGATCAGAACGGTGATAACATTATAGACGATAAGGACAAGGTTTACCTTGGAAGCGCAATCCCTTGGCTAATTACTGGTTTTGACCTTGGATTAAACTACAAGAAATTTGATTTTGGCCTATCACTTTATGGTCAATTTGGTAATAAGATACTGAACTCCAAGAGGATGAATCGGGATATCTTCTCCGATGGCAACTACGACCAGGATTTTGTGGAAAATCGATGGACCGATGACAACCACTCAGATACCTATCCATCTGCTCAGGCCTACAATTTCTCCTATACCCAACAGGCCAACGATTTCTTTGTTGAGGATGGCTCTTTTGTTAGAATTCAGAACATTCAGATAGGTTACACAACAAAGGCAATTAAACAAATAAAGATGCTAAGGGTTTATATATCAGCTCAGCGACCTTACTCCTTCTTTGGTTACAATGGCTTTACACCTGAAATAGGCGGTAGCCCCATTAGCGCTGGTGTTGACAACTCTGTTTATCCCATGCAGGCCATATATTCATTGGGCTTAAAAGCTAACTTTTAAAAGATACTAGTTATGAAAAACTTCCGAATACTTACAGTAATAACCATCATATTGGTTTTTGCCAGCTGCGAAGATTTTTTAGACCTAAGACCTGAAGGAACTGTCCCCACAACTGGTACAGATTATACTAAGGTCGAAAATGTATTCCTTCCCATAAGCGCATCATACGCTAAGCTTAGATCATACGGTGCACATGTCTTCCCGTACATCGGAGCTTTCGAGATTGCCTCCGACAATGCTGATAAGGGAAGCGCACCCGAAGATAACCCCACAATGAAAGAGCTGGATGACCTGGATTATGGATCGACAAATGGATTACTAAACGACTTGTGGTCAGGATACTTCGATATTGTTAGCGGTGCAAACTTTGCAATACACGAAATGCCTAAGTTTGAGGAAACGCTGCTCAACTCAGCCGATAAGGAGTATGCCATGCAGTGTCAAGGTGAAGTAAAAACCATAAGAGCTTATGCCTACTTTAATCTCACCAGGCTCTTTGGAAGGGTTCCGATTATTGACACCACCCTCTCATCGGAGCAGCTTGCATCGGTTTCGCAGTCGAACACGCAAGCACTTTATGCATTTATTGAAAAAGATTTGGAGGAAGCTATTGCGGTTCTCCCAGATTTTTACTCGAAAGAGTGGGCTGGCAGGATTAACAAATACACAGCAATGGCTATAAAGGCAAAGGTTCATCTATACCAAGCGGAGTGGGACTCGGTTGCCTCCCTCACCGACAGAATAATTGCCTCTGGCAGATACGATCTTCTACCAAATTTCAGAGCGGTATTCAGCATAGATGAAGAGAACAGCAAAGAATCGCTGTTCGAAATTCAAAGTTCAACACTTGGCAACACCACAGGACCATCCACATACCTTGAGTATGCCTACGTGCAAGGGCCTAGAGGAAACACCCCAAGCAATATGCAGGGATGGGGATTTTGTACGCCAAGTGAAAACTTAATTGACTTTTTTGACTCAAGGAGTGAGGTTATTCGCCCTGCCACAACTCTTCTTTACCGAGGAACTCTAACCCCCGAAGGGGACAGCATTAAAAATGCATGCACAAACCCAGTTTACAATGGTAAGGTGTACACCCCATCATATTACAATAACTGGAACTTTAACGGGTATGGTTTCGATTTAAATATCAGGATATTAAGGTATTCGGATGTGCTATTAATGCACGCCGAGGCACTTACAAACGGAGCTTCAACTCCTCTAACCAGTGGTATTACGGCCGACATGGCAATAAATATGGTAAGAGAAAGAGCTGGCCTTGATGAGATTACAGGTGCTACCCTTCAGGATATATGGGATGAACGGCGTGCTGAACTTGCCATGGAGCAGGATCGGTTTTTCGACCTTATTCGCACTGAGCAAGCTGCTACAGCACTAGCCCATAAAGGTTTTATAACTGGTAAGCATGAGGTATACCCAATACCCGCAGCACAAATGCAGCTCAATACAAATCTTACCCAAAACAATGGGTACTAAAAATTAATTCGTTTTTTTATTGTTTAACCAAAAATCAAAAATGTTATGAAAAACAAGTTTAAATTTTTCGGAATGCTCCTACTAGGGGGGCTAATTTTTGCATCACTCGCAATTACTTCCTGTAAAAAAGACGATCCCGATCCCGATGATGGCAAAATCAATCCTAGTACAATAGCAGCATCGAACCTGGTGGCCTATTTCTCTTTCGAAGGCAATGGAAACGATGAGATTAGCGCAATGACACCGAGCAATAGCAGCACTACAACAACCACCTTTGTTGAAGGTCGTCGCGGAAAAGCATTTCAGGGCGCAACTGACAAGAACTCGGGTTTACTATACACCTTGCCCGCTAACAGCAAGCTGAAAACACTCAAAGCATTCAGCTTTTCGGTATGGCTAAAACAAGTACCCAATACAATAGAAACTACCGATGCCCCTGAACAAATGGTTTTCCAATTAGACGGGAAAGGCGACTGGATCTGGGGTAACCTCTTCCTTTTGCAGCACAGAAATTGGCCAGAAGGTGACACAGAACAAGCTCTCAACTTTGCAGAAATGGACTGCTACTTCTGGAAGGATGATTCGGAAGATTGGAAGGGACAACGCGGCAATGGCTGGTATGTTGATGTAACCGCACCGCAATGGAGGCACATCACCTGTACCTACGACAACGTAACATCTAAATTCCATGCTTATGTAAATGGAGTACACGTTACCGCCTTTGACGGATCGGAATATATGGGCACAGAACGTTGGCAGCGTGATGGCGAAGATTTGCCACTTGGCGATTTGAAATTTAACAGCCCAGAGAAATTTGCTATTGGTGCGTGGGCCAACCGACTTGCAGGTGAATTGCAGGATGATGATTGGGCGTCTCCTTTCAAAGGTTTAATCGATGAATTGCGTATATATGATAGGGGTCTTACAGCAGCAGAGGTAAAAGACCTTTACGATGCTGAGATAACGCAGATTAACTAGAACAACTTTAGGTTTACAAATCGGGTAGAAAAGGGAAATCCTTTTCTACCCCTTTTTTACCAAAAAAATCCTTCGATGAGATATTTTGCTTGTCTTTTATTAATTATTACCCTAGCTATATCCTGTAAAAAAGAGGACAACAGCCCCAATATAGGCAACTTTCAGGCTGACTCTATCTTTATCAATAATGTTTTTGTACCCAATGGTAGCACCATTAATGGTGTTGATTTTGAAAATATCAGCATTAGAATTCTCTTCAGTTCAAAAATTGATACCACAAAATTTTCAAAAAGTAAGTTTACCATCAGCGGAGGTATTGACACTGCTTACAACCATAAATTCGACAACTCAGCACAAACTCTATATATATCACCCAACCAAAACCTTAATCCTTTATCACAATACCGACTTTTATTCAATCAAGGCTCAAATCTAGGTGGGATAAACACATCAACATACTCATCCGCATTCAGAACACGCATAGACAGCTTACCAAAGTTTCCTATAATTCCCGACGAGGATCTACTAACGCTTCTACAAAAACAAACATTTAAATATTTTTGGGATTACGCCCATCCAATATCAGGCCTAGCCCGAGAACGTTATGGCTCAGGTGACGTTGTAACCTCTGGCGGCAGCGGCTTTGGATTAATGGCGATACTGGTGGGTATTGAGCGGAATTTTATAACCCGTGTAGAGGGTTTTGAAAGATTAAACACCATTATCAACTTCCTTAAAAATCCCGAAACCGATAGGTTCCATGGCGTTTTCCCGCACTGGATAAACGGCACAACGGGTAAAGTTTACCCTTTTAGTTCGCGTGATAATGGAGGCGATTTGGTGGAAACAGCACTCCTTTTCCAGGGACTACTCACCGTTAAGGAGTACTTTAAAAATGGCTCACAACCAGAGCAAGGCATGTGCAATTCCATACAAAAGCTTTGGGAAGAGGTGGAATGGTCGTGGCACCAAAAAAACAATGAAAATGTGCTTTACTGGCACTGGTCGCCAAATTACGAATGGGATATGAACCTACAGATTAGGGGGTGGAACGAATCGTTAATTGTTTATGTATTAGCAGCATCATCACCAACCTTTCCCATTTCAAATGAGGTTTACCATAATGGATGGGCACATAATGGTGCCTTTCCAATGGTTAACAACAAATCATTCTACAATATTCAATTACCTCTGGGTTTCGATTATGGTGGCCCACTCTTCTTTGCACACTACTCTTTCTTAGGTATTGATCCACGTAACTTAAGCGATCAGTACGCCAATTATTGGAATCAAAACTTCGCTCATACACAAATTAACCGAGCACACTGTATTGCAAACCCAAGGGGATATGAAGGCTACTCAATTGACTGTTGGGGATTGAGCGCAAGCGATATTCAGAATGGTTACACCGCCAGTTCTCCCACCAATGATAAAGGGGTAATTGCTCCAACAGCTGCCCTTTCATCGTTTCCGTACACCCCAAACGAAAGTATGCAGGCATTGCGGTTTTTCTACTATACAATTGGCGATAAAATATGGGGCGACTACGGATTTAATGATTCATTTAATCTTACTACACTCTGGTTTGCCGACTCGTATCTGGCAATCGACCAGGGACCAATTATCTGTATGATAGAAAACCATCGCACCGGTTTTCTATGGGACACTTTTATGGCTAATGAAGATGTTCAAAACGGGCTTGAAGCACTTGGGTTTTCATATCAATAGGCCTAATTAATAGGTCTATTTCATTGAGAATATTGTAATATCTCGGAGGCATTCGATGCGCTGAAAAAACTTAAAAATAAATCAAAATGAAAATCAATAAGGTTTTACTTCTCATGATTCTGGTTATAGCAGCCTGCAATCAGCCAAAACAGCTGGCTTTTGAATCAAAAGGAAAAGTTGATTATCCGTTGACAGTTCAGGAGGAGGCCATGCTCGACTCCATTCAGCAAATAACCTTTCTGTTCTTCCTAAACGAGCATCATCCGGAGTGGGGGATTATAAAAGACCGCGCTGCAGACTGGTCTCCATCGAGCATTGCCGCATCAGGTTTTGGAATACCTAGCTTTGCCGTTGGGGTTGAAAGGAATTGGATAACCCGCAAACAAGCTGCTGATATAACCCTTAGGATGCTTAACTTCTACAAAAACTCAGAGCAAAGTGCCGATACTGCAGCTGCAGGTTATAAGGGGTTTTACTACCATTTCCATAGATTAAACTCTGGCACACGCGAATGGGACTGCGAACTTTCAACAGTAGATACTGGCCTGCTTATGATGGGGGTAATTTTTGCACGTAACTATTACAACTCCGACAATGAGGTTGAGAAACAGATACGCGAAACAGCCACTTTTCTGCTTAACAGAATAGATTGGGACTTTATGGAAATGCCCAATGAGGGTAACTTTGCCCGCACCATCTCAATGGGTTGGTATCCAGAAACGGGACTGCATAATATGGGATGGGAGGGGTACAACGAGGCTTTATTCCTCTATATTCTAGCTGCTGGCTCTGACATGAAGAATGCAGAAAGAAGCTATAATGCTTGGCTGAAAACGTACAAGTGGCGCACTCCCTACGAAGGGCTAGCGCATGCCGCATTCCCTCCGCTTTTTGGGCACCAATTCTCTCAGTCCTTCATCGATTTTCGTGGCATTGCCGATTCATTTATGAGGGAGAAGGGTATCGATTATTTCGAGAATTCACGGCGTGCCACCTACGCTCAACAACAGTATGCCATCGAAAATCCCCATGGTTGGGTTGGTTACAACTCTCATTGCTGGGGAATAACAGCCAGTGATGGGCCCACCGAAGAGTATAATTTTGATGATAAGCATTTTATGGGCTATGCAGGTCGAGGTGCAACTGGACCCGACTATAACTACTTTGACGATGGTACCATTGCACCCTATGCTTCGCTTTCATCCATTCCATTTGCCCCTGAAATTGTACTCCCAACCATAAGATCAATTATTGAAGTAAACGGTGATAAAATTTGGGGGAAATATGGTTTTTACGATTCATTCAACCAAACCGCAAACTGGGTAAACGATGATTTTGTTGGAATTGCTCAGGGTCCAATGCTAATAATGATTGAGAACTTCAGAACAGGACTAGTTTGGGATTACGTAATGAAAGATCCAATTATTCAGAAAGGGTTAAATAGGCTTGGATATGAGCATTTAGAGTAACCCAAAATTCGTATTTTTAAAATTTCAACAATGAGCAGTATTCGTTTCAGGATAGTTGTAATTACAGCTTTTTTGCTTTTACCCATCAAATTCACCATTGCTCAAAGTATTCAACTCGATGGGTTTGAAACCAGCGAGGGTTGGGAATTTATCAAGTCCGATGGCGTTGAATTAAGCCTATCGGGCGACCAAGGAATTGAAGGGCAGGCTGTCCAACTCAATTACGACTTTACCAAGGGAACGGGCTATGGAGGTATTCAAAAATGGTTTGCAATAGACTTGCCCGAAAACTACGAGTTTACATTCTGGATTAAGGCTGAATCGCCCGCAAATAATTTTGAAATCAAATTTATTGATAGCTCAGGCGATAACGTTTGGTGGGTAAACAATCGGAATTACGATTTTCCACAAGAGTGGACTAAAATCAGAATAAAGAAAAGGCACATCGATTTTGCTTGGGGTCCAACCAATAACCGAGATTTGAAGCGTGTGAATCGTATTGAGTTTACTGTTGCCTCATTTGTTGGGGGGAAAGGCACTGTATGGATTGACGATTTAAGGTTTGTACCTCTTAAACCCGAAACTGAATCTTATCCATTGCCGCTGATTAACGCATCATCATCTGTTAAAGAACGCAACGCCGATAAAATGGTGGATGGTAACAGCGAAACGTTCTGGCTTAGCCAAGGATTAACGGATCAGAGTCTACTATTTGACTTCACAACTCGCAGGGAGTTTGGCGGTTTGCAGATAAACTGGCTTAGTAACCATCAGGCAAAAAGTTTCGAGATCTTTTTATCAGACGATGCTGAGAAATGGGAAAAAGTATATTCGGTTGGATCGAACTTGAGCAATACTAGTTTCATTCGGCTTGCCGAAGCAGAAGCAAAATATCTGAAAATTAAATTTATAGAAGGCAATAATCCTAAAGGATTTGGAATAAGTGAAATTAAATTTCTTGATGTAAAAAGTTCATTAACGCTAAATGATTTTTTAATTTATAGTTCCAAAAACTCTTCACCCGGCAGCTTCCCACGCTATTTTTCTCAGCAAGCATCATACTGGACAGTAACTGGTGTAAACAACGATGTAAAGGAGGCCCTCATTAACGAGGATGGGATGGTTGAGGTGGACAAGAACTTGTTCTCCATTGAACCCATGATAAAGATTGGGGACTCACTTTACAACTGGCACAACGTCGAACCATCGCAATCCATGAGTTTCCCAGAGGAAAACGGGGAATTAAACTTCACCCCATCCGTTTCATGGCAAGCGGAAGACATACATTTTACAACCGGAATTTCAGCAAGCGGAGAGGCAAACGTAAACTCCAAGCTAAACATAGGGTACTACTTCAAAAACACCTCCAATCGGGATAAGGAATTCGAGTTCTACCTGCTAATCCGCCCCTATCAGGTTAATCCTTACTACCAGTTCTTGAATTTGGCCGGAGGGGCAGCCAAAATTTCCACAATTGAAGAAATTGAGGCAGGGAAAACAATTAGGGTGGATGAAAAAGAGCTTGTATCCCTAAAAAAGTACGAATCATTCCATCCCAGCGATTTTGATAATGGAAACATTGTTGATCTGCTTCAAAACGGCATTTTATCTCCATTAAAAAATGTAACAGATACAAAAGGATTGGCAAGCGGTGTGATAAAATATTCAATTAGCCTAGAACCGGGTGAGTCGACCGAATTCTTTGTTGTAGTTCCTTTTTATAAGAATTTGGGGGCAAGCACTCAACTAACAAACCAGCAAGTGGCCAAGGAATTTGATGAGGTCAATAGATTTTGGGAGACGAAGGTTAACCATATCCGTTTCAACCTACCCGAATCGGCCAACAGAATTGTAAATACCTACAAATCGAACCTCTATTACATTCTGGTGAACAGGGATGAGGCTGGTATCCAACCCGGCTCTCGCTCCTACGAGCGCAGCTGGATACGCGATGGCTCGCTAACCTCATCGGCTCTCCTTAAATCAGGAATTGTGGAAGAGGTAAAGGATTTTATCGATTGGTATGCCAAACATCAGTTTGAGAACGGCAAAGTACCCTGCGTGGTCGATTTCAGGGGTCCTGACCCAGTTCCTGAGCACGATAGCCACGGACAGCTAATCTACCTTATTCGCGAATACTTCAATTTCACTAAAGACACGGCGTTTTTACAATCGAAAAATGAGAATGTACTTAATGCTGTTCGTTACATTGAATCGCTTATTGCACAGCGATCAACCGATCATTACAGGTATGGTAACGACAGTATCCGAGCATACTACGGATTAGTACCTGAGTCCATTAGCCATGAGGGCTACTCCGAAAAGCCCATGCACTCGTATTGGGACAACTTCTTTATTATGAAAGGGCTAAAAGACGCTGCTGAAATTCAAAAGATTCTTGGCGAAAACGAGGCATACAAGAGAATAGCTGAAATACGCGACAGCTTCAGAGTGAACCTGTACAGCTCACTTCAACTAGCAATGAAAACGAGAGGAATAGATTATATCCCTGGTTGCGTTGAGCTTGGCGACTTTGATGCCACATCAACCACCATTGCCCTTACCCCCTGCAATGAGTACAATAATCTTCCAAAACCTCAGGTTTACAACACATTTAACCAGTACTACGAGTTTTTTAAGGACAGGAGGGATGGGAAAAGGGATTGGTCAAACTACACACCCTACGAGGTTCGTCTAATCGGTTCGTTTATCTTTCTTGATCAACCCAATAGAGCACATGAACTAATTGAGTATTTTCTTGCTGACAGAAGACCACAGGGCTGGAACCATTGGGCTGAGGTGGTTTGGAACGATTACAGAAAGCCCCGTTTTATTGGCGATATGCCCCACACCTGGGTTGGCAGCGATTTTATAAATGCCATTCGATCGATGTTTGTTTACGAAAATGAGTATAACCAAACTCTGGTACTGGCAGCTGCTCTTTATCAGGACTGGATTGATGCACCCGCAGGAATGTCAATAGAGAAACTACCAACATACTACGGAGATATCTCATATTCAATTAAAAAGGAGAAAAACAGGTACACCTTTAACATTTATGGTGATGTAAATTTGCCAGAAAACGGGATTATAATTAAAAACTTTAATGGATTAAATTTACCATCCAGTGTTACCATCAACGGAGCTGAAAGTAGCGAATTTAGCAAGAATGAGATTACGGTAAAAGAATTTCCAGCAAACGTGGAAATATACTACTAACCAATTTTGGAGATCCTATTATGAGCGCACAGGAAACAATCGTAAAGCACAAAACTAGTAAAGAGGATAAAATTGGTTTCTCGCAGCTCGCTGCCTATGGAGCCGGAGGGATTATTCCCATTGCACTCTTTAATGTAGCAGGAATGCTGGTTGGATTAATGGGAAACATCAGCTTAGGGTTAAACGCCTTTTGGCTTGGAGTAATTCTGATAATTCCGCGTTTGTGGGATGCCGTTTCCGATCCTCTAATTGGTCATATCTCCGATAATACCCGAACCCGATGGGGACGTAGACGCCCATTTCTGCTAATTGGAGGTATTCTTGTTGCAGTAACTTTCGTACTCATGTGGTGGATCCCAAAGGGGGATACGGTGCGACTATGGTTCCCCTCCGACTCTGGTTTCCAATGGTTTCAACTTTCATATATTCTTTTTACTCTACTTCTGTTTTACACCGCTTGCACCATATTCGAGATTCCTCATGGGGCATTAGGAATGGAAATGACCACCGACTCCCATGAGCGAACAAGGCTTTTTAGCGCAAAGAGTTTTGTGGGCAACCTCTTTGCCATGAGTACACCCTGGCTTTTTGCCCTTGCCAGCATGGAAATTTTTAAGGGTCCAGGAGGCAACGAAGCCGATGGGATGCGTTACGTTTCGATTATGGTTGCCGCCATTATTATCCCCCTCTCCTTTTGGTGGACCTACAAACTTCGTGAACCTGGCTTTGCAAGGGTGTCGAAGCAAGAAAAGACCCCCTTTTGGAAAGACATGAAGAACACAGCCAGCAACAAGAATTTTATCATGTTAACATTGACAATTTTTACGCTGGCCATGGGTTTCAACTTTGTAAACCTACTGGGCTCATATATTCCCATATTCTATATATTTGGCGGCGATAAGGTGGCAGGAGCCTACCTGCTTGGCATTAACGGAACCGTTTGGGCAATCACAGGATTATTGGCCGTTTTCCCCCTTAACTGGATAAGCCCAAAACTTGGGAAGAGGAACACCCTGATTCTTGCCATACTCCTGATGTCGTCGGCACAGCTCTCAAAAATTGTATGCTATAACCCTTCTTACCCCTACTTAATCATCATCCCAACAATCCTACTTTCGGCAGGGATGCTTTTCTTCTTCACCCTCGGTTCGTCAATGGTTTTGAAGACAGCGGGTAAAGTATCATCGGACATGGTTTCATTGAT
>CALGIR010000370.1 GCA_937915475.1 uncultured Bacteroidales bacterium | reverse complement strand
TTCTCGCATTTGGTTGCCACCGACGATAGCCAGCACGACAAGTTTACACACAAACAGGTAAAAAGGTTTGAAACAGCAAGCCAGCAAATCACAGAAACCCTAGACTATAAACCTATGCTACACATTCTGAACTCTGCAGGAATAGAGAGATTTAGTCAGTATCAATTTGATGCAGTGCGCTTGGGTATTGGGTTGTATGGCATTAGCTCTGTTCACCAGAAACATCTAGAAAATGTGAGCACGCTAAAAACCTTTGTAGCCCAACTCCATGAGATAGATGCTGGCGAAACGGTTGGCTACAACCGAATGGGAGTTGTTAAGCAACCATCGATAATTGCCACCATACCCATTGGCTACGCCGATGGTTTAAATCGTAGATTAAGTAATGGAAAAGGAAGCTTTATGGTGAAGGGTAACCTTGCGCCTATTATTGGAAACATAAGTATGGATACCTGCATGATTGATGTAACTAATATTCAGCTGGTAAATGAGGGCGATGAGGTAATTATATTTGGGGATAAACCATCGATAATTGAAATAGCCAATACTCTTGAAACGATTCCTTACGAGGTACTTACCTCAATTTCCAGAAGAGTGAAAAGAATCTATATTCAGGAATAAACTCATTAAGCGAAAACGTATATCATTGCAGCTTTTAGCTGCTTAACAAATTACCTTAAGCAATTACCCCAAATCGCTAATTCGTTCGAGTTTAAAGGCATCCATAATTTTTATTCTACGGCCATCCAACTCGAGTACACCTTCGCTTGCAAAAGCCGAGAGTGTTCTAATGGCGTTAGAAGTTGTCATGTTTGAAAGATTGGCCAAATCTTCTCTTGAGAGATAAACTTTAATGGTATGATTATCGTCTTCAAGCCCATATGTTTCGCGGAGGAATATCAAGCTCTCGGCCAATCGTCCACGAATATGCTTTTGGGTTAGGGTTACTGTTCTACTATTTGAGAAACCTAGTTCAGTGGCAATCGATTTAAGAATATGGTATGTTAGAAGCGCATTAGATTGTAGAATTTTAATTATGCAGCTGCGCTCTATTTCACCCACAACACAATCCTCCAAAGCCTCGGCTGATGCAATATGATTCTCGTCGGCAAGTAGGGCTCGATAGCCAATAAACCCTATGGGTTTTGCCATGCGTACAATTTGGTCGCGGCCACCTACACCCTCCTGAAAAATTTTCGCCTTGCCCTTAATTAGGCAAACTAACCCCACTGGTACTTCGCCATTGCGGTATATAATTTCGCCTTTTCGGTATTGAATGCAGGTAAAACTGCGGAACATTAACTCCTTCTCTCGGGGTTTTAAATTTTTGAATAAGGAACAAACACCCTCAAATGCGCTTTGGATATCAATAGACGGATACGCCATATTTTATGTGCTTATTATATACTGAAGGCAAAGGTTTGCATCTATTTTTTGTTGCAAAGTATCTGCAAACAGATATTTTATTAGTAATGCTGTTAAATTTAAAACGCAAAGATAAATAAAATGTTTTACAGCAGAAAATGAGATTCCTTACCTTTTACATAAAAAACACTAAAAAAGTAAATTAAATCTGGGTTGAGTAACTATAATCTGGCAACTAGAGGCATCCGTCGCCCTAGACCAAAAGCTTTTGATGAAACCCTTAAGGTTGGTGGAGATTGAAAACGCTTATGCTCGCTGATATTAACTAATCGAATAATTTTGGTTACCACTTCAGCATCAAAGCCAAGTGCAATAATTTCATTTGCACTTTTTTGATTCTCAATATACTTACGAAGAATACCATCGAGTATTGGATAATCGGGCAACGAGTCGGAATCTTTTTGCTCGGGTCTAAGCTCTGCCGAGGGTGGTTTTACAATGGTATTTATGGGGATTACCTCAACCTCTCTATTGATATAATAGGCTAACTTAAAAACATCGGTTTTATAAACATCGCCTAGAACTGCTAAAGCGCCACACATGTCGCCATAAAGGGTTCCGTAGCCAACCGCCGCCTCACTTTTATTGGATGTGTTGAGCAAAAGATACCCAAGTTTATTCGATAAGGCCATAAGCATTACCCCTCTTACTCGCGCCTGAATATTCTCTTCGGTCAAATCGCTAGGTAAATCGCCAAACACAGGGTTTAACCCTTGGTTTATGATATCAAATGAATCCTTAATATTTACAATATCATATTTAATGTTAAGATTATCTGCCAATGCCACAGCATCGTCAATAGAATGCTGCGATGAGAAGTGTGAAGGAAGTAACAAAACTCGCAGGTTTTGGTTTCCGAGGGCTTTTTGAGCAAGCACTAAGGTAACCGCCGAATCTAGCCCGCCCGATAGGCCAAGCGTTGCCTTGGTAAACCCAGATTTTTGAAAATAATCGCGAACCCCTAAAACCAAAGCATCGTGAATTTGGGCTATGTAATCGCTGGGTTCAAATTGATTTTCGGCATTAATAAAGCTGTCAATTTCAGTATCAACAATCTGAATATCTTCAACAAAAGAGTTTAGCCTTTTAGCCAAAGCCCCATTTGCGTTAAGCGCCATTGAGGCACCATTGAATATTAAGTCGGTATTTGCACCCACCTGGTTTACGCTGATTATTGGTATCCCAAGCCCTTTTGCATATTCACCAAAAGCAGCTAATTTAAAACTATCGATATCGTACGAAAATGGGGATGCGGCAATATTAATCACCAAATCGGGATTCTGCTTTTTAAGTTCAGCCATTGGTGAAACCTTATTTCGTCTCATTCCCGCCGTTGTTGGCTTATTATCGCATAAATCTCCGCAAATGGTAATGGCAATTTGTTTGCCATTAAGATTTGCCATGGTAAAATTATGATTCGCCTCAAAGTATCTATCCTCGTCAAAAACATCATAGGTAGACAGCAATGCCTTGTGGTGTACACTCTGAATTTTACCATCGCTTAGCAAATATGCAGAATTGAATAAAGGCTTACCCGTAGGTTCGGGATTAATGGCTGGTGCTCCCACCACAGCAGCAATCCCTTTGCAATGCTTGGCAACCTGTTCAACAGCCACTAAACACTTTTGGATAAAGACATTACGACAGAGCAAATCGTGCGGTGGATAACCGCAGACCGAGAGTTCAGAAAAAACCACAAGACAAGCCCCTTTGGCTTTTGCCAAGCCAATTGCTTTGATAATCTTATCAGCATTGTACTCAAAATCGCCTACGATATAGTTCTGTTGAGCAAGAGCAATTTTCATATGTCTATTTATTGATTTTCAAAGGAACACCTGCCTAACGGCAGGCAGGTATGGAACTCGCAGTAATAATCACTCCCGTTTATGTAAAGTTTTTCTCGTGCTCGTTTCATAAAATCTACAATTATGAATTGAAGCGTAGTTTAAAAAATCAGTCCGAGCTTTAGTGAAAGACTACCAATGCTAATCATTCCGTAACCAGCATCAAATGCCGCGGTCATTCCATTGGCATAGGTCAAACCAACCTGTATAGCCGAGGGACCACCTAACGAGTATTGCATACCTGCACCGAACATATACGAAACAAAGCCAAAGTTCAACTGCTTGTTCTCAAGCACTTCTCTGTCAACTCCGTTTGTATCTTCCCAAGCAAAACCTTTAAGTTTTACATGACCAATAACTCCTAGGTGGGCAAAAAAAGTGGTATAACCAATCTCGTTGGTTTTAAATTTTAACCCCAAGGGCACATTAATATACTGGGCTTTTACCTTAACGTTAGAGTTCACTGCTAATAAATACTCCCCATCGCGCGTTTTAAGAGTGTTATACTCTTCATCTTTGTATTTAATATTTCCACCAATATTTGAAATTGACGCACCTGTGGTTATGGCGTACCTATCGGCAAAGTATCGCTCTAAGCTAAATCCAGCATTAAAACCAAACACAGAACCGTTGGGCGAGAACTTCTTGGTATCGGACGTGAACCACGATAACTGCGGGTCGGCAAAGACTCCGAATTGCAAATACTGCGCCTGCCCTGTAAGGTTTAGAAGAACTAAGAAAAAAGCCAGCGAGAAGAAACGGATAAGTGATTTCATGTGATTATAGTTTAATTTTCAATTGTCACATGGAACATCCATGGAGTAGTTATTGCCCTCTGTGTTAACGTCGTTAACATGAATGTTTCATATACTTCCAATTTAATTTTGTGTCAGGCAAATTTATGCAAATAATGGGGTTAAGAAAAAAATATCGAAATAGCCTTGCAAATTTAAGACCATTTAAATAAAAAAATAAGGGGAGAGACTTATTAACCCCTCCCCATCAAAATTCAGAAAACAGAATACTACATCAAACCGGTAATATTCCCATCGTTATCCACATCAACATTTTCTGATGAAGGTTTGCCTGGCAAACCGGGCATACGCATAATTTGCCCGGTAATAGGCACAATAAACCTGGCTCCAGCAGCTATCTCAATTTGCCTTACGGTAACAACAAAATCTTTTGGTCTACCCAATAAATCGGGATTATCGGAAAGCGATTTCTGCGTTTTTGCTATACAAACCGCCATCTTATCCAACCCTAGGTTGTATACCTTTTTTAAATCGTTTTTAGCTTGCTGCGTAAAGTCAACAGCCTCGGCACCGTATATTTTCTTAGCAATTGTTTCTATTTTCTTCTCTGGAGTCCAGTTCCAATCGTACAGTGGCTTATAACGACATTCACACGTAGATGCTGTTTTAGAAATTTTCTCGGCCAAATCAATAGCTCCCTCACCACCTTTACTCCAAACATCAACAACTGATACAGGTATGCCCATGTCTTCGGCGGTTTTCTTTACAAACTCAATCTCCTCATCGGTATCGGTGGTAAAACGGTTAATGGCTACAATGGGACAGATACCAAACAAACCCATATTCTCGATATGCTTTTGCATATTGGCTACACCCTTTTTAAGTGCCTCAACATTGGGTATTGTAACCTCTTTAACTGGAACACCACCATGATACTTCAACGCCCTAATGGTAGCCACCAAAACAACTGCATTTGGCGATAACCCTGATGATTCACACTTAATATCAAAGAATTTCTCGGCTCCTAAATCAAATCCAAAACCAGCCTCAGTTACCACAAACTCACTAAGAGAAAGGCCTAACTTGGTTGCAACAACCGTGTTTGTACCCTGAGCGATATTAGCAAATGGTCCACCGTGAATTATGGCAGGGGTATTCTCAAGAGTTTGCACCAGATTGGGTAATATAGCATCCCTAAGTAATGCAGCCATTGCCCCTTGCACTTTTAGGTCGCGTGCAAATATGGGCTTCTTATCAAAGGTATAACCTACAAATATGTCGCCTAAACGTTTCTTTAAATCTTCAATATCCTCAGCCAGGCAAAGTATGGCCATAACTTCGGAGGCTGCAGTTATATCAAATCCTGTTTCGCGGGGTATGCCCGATGTTGTACCGCCCAATCCAACAATAATATTTCTTAACGACCTATCGTTCACATCCATTACCCTTTTCCAGAGAACAGTACGAGGGTCGATATTAAGCGAATTGGTTTTACTTTGAATATTATTATCTATAACGGCAGAAAGAAGATTGTGCGCTTTTTCAACGGCAGCAAAATCACCTGTAAAATGCAGGTTAATATCCTCCATTGGCACTACCTGCGAGTGACCACCGCCAGTGGCACCCCCTTTAATCCCAAACACAGGACCTAAGGACGGTTCGCGAAGCACAACAGTTGTTTTTTTGCCAATTCTGTTTAGAGCCTGCGCCAGACCAATGGAGACGGTAGTTTTCCCCTCGCCCGGAGGTGTGGGTGAAACAGCGGAAACTAAAATTAGCTTATTCTGTTTTAATTTTTCTCTATCAATAAGTTTTAAGGGCAATTTAGCCTTATACTTACCATAGGGAATTAAATCGTCGTTTGAGATACCAAGCTGGGAAGCAATCTCAGCAATGGGCTTCATGGATGCCCCTTGGGCAATTTCGATGTCCGATTTCATATTTATATTTAATTTAAATGATTTATACTCAAAATAATTATGCGCACAAAGTTAACAACATTTCTGCGAAAGGGTTTAGAATATTTTGGTTTGATGTGTTAACCTGCTGGTAATCTATATACAACAACCCTTAAAAACCACCAAAACCAGGACTATAATCAGTGAAGTTTAAGTTTAGACTAAACCATAATCCCCAGCACAGTTACATCGTCAATCTGCTCATAATTAACCCCGTCGCAATCAATCCAGTTATCAAAAGTCTCTTCCAGCGCTCTTCCTTGCTCCTTCATAGGCAATATTGAAGTTTGTGCAATTAACTTTTTAAACGCTTTGTACATATTGTACTTTTTACCTTTGGGACCTCCAAACTGATCGGGAAAACCATCGGAAAACATGTATAGTTTGTCCCCGCTATTCAGCATTACCTCATGGTTGGTAAACTCTCCCATAAAAACGTGAACAGCAACAGGAAACGGATTTGGTTTAATCACTTCAACTTCGGGTATAGCGTGGGGCTTTCCTTTAAGTTGATCGGCTCTAACAATCCAAAGGGGGCTATTGGCACCTGCCCAAAAGCACTGCTTGGTTTTGATATTCAGCGAAACAATACTCATATCCATGCCATCGCGTTGAGATTCCCACTCATCCTTTTGTTTTAGGGCACCAATGATGTAGGAACGGAGTTTACTGAGTATCTTTGAGGGTTTGGTAACATCGCTACTTTGCACAATTTCGTTTAGGTAAGAAATTCCAAGCATGCTCATTAGCGCACCCGGCACTCCATGCCCGGTACAATCAACAACAGATACGATTAACCAATCGTTTATACGAGTTGCCCAATAAAAATCGCCACTCACCACATCCTTAGGCCTAAACATTACAAAATAAGATTGGGTACCCCACGATTGGTTTACAAACGCAACATCGAGATCGGGAAGTATTGCTGATTGGATAAAATAAGCATAACGAATGGAGTCGTCAATCTTAATTTTCTGCTTCTCCAGTGTTTCCTTATGCTCGATGGCAATATGATAAAGCTTCTCTATCTCCTCTTTGGAAGCCTTTAGCTTACCCTGTTTGTCCTCTAACTCGTCGAGCTGAGCTGATATTTCCTCTTTTTGTTGGAGCACCTCATTATTTCGTTCAGCCAATACCTGATTTGCTCTTCGCTTTTGCTTAAAGTACATTAGTAACACTATAAGGAAAACTATAAGCATTGCTATAATACCAACTGACATAAATATTAGCACTTTTTGAGTTACGATTGTTTTCTTATAGTATGCTTTCTCTTTCATCATGCCTTCGAGCCGCAGCTGATTCTTCTCCACCTCATACCTAGTGGTCATCTGGGCAAGCGCATTTGCTTTCTCGTTCGAAAAAATTTCACTCCGAACAATTAACAGTTCATTAGCAAATGCTAGCGCTTTGCTTGTGTTCCCCAGCTCCTCATATATATCCTTAAGATATTCTGCTGATAGGCTAATGTAGGTTGTCGATGAGATGCTCTTTGCAATTTCAAATGCCTGTTGAGCATTGGTAAGGGCTCTATTCAAATACTGTTTTCTTTCGCTATCGCTAATTGCTAATCTTGATACTAGCAGATTTAAATATGCAATATTCGCATACACACTTGCCTGCCCGATTCTATTTCCAGTACTCAAATAAATATCAAGTCCTTTTTGGAAATACTCTATTCCCTTTTCGAAACTATCCTGAGAAGCATAAAGAATTGCAATATTGTTATATGCCTGCGCTACGCCATTCGAATCGTTTAAAGCCTGTTTTAGCTCCAGTGACTTTTGGTAATTTTCTAAAGCTTGCTCGTAGCTATCCTTATACCAATGGATTATTCCAATGTTATTATAGGTATATGAAAGTCCACCCTTAATCGCTTCAACCGAATTTTCGCCAGGTTTAGCCAAAAGTCCTTCATAAATATCCCGTGATAGGATGTGATATTCCATGGCCTTATCATACGACTCCATCTCCTTGAGAACGCTGCCAATATTGTTATAGCAATCGGCAATGCCCATGCTGCTCTTGCTTGAGTTGAAGTACTCTAAGGCTTTATAGTAATGCTTTAAAGCAGAATCGAAACTGCCCATATTAAAATAAGCATTACCCAGGTTCAGGTTGCACTGCGAAATGCCAAAAACATTGTCAATTGAGCTGTAAACTTCGTGTGCCTTCCGATACATTTCTATCGATTTTGAATACGCCGATATTTCCCGAAATTGTGATCCTGCACCTCTAAGCAAAGTAGCATATTTAATAGCAAAATCAGTGCTTACGGAGTTAATTGATTCTACAATACTATCCGCTTTACCAAAGAGCACCATCGCAGAGTCAGGGTTTGATATTATTGTTCCCTTTGCAACATTTGCCATTGCAAATGCCCGAGCAGAATCTGATTTTGCTTCTCGGTATACGCTCCAAAGTGAATCGGACTTGGTATCTTGACCAATGGAAACTAAGCTGGTAAAAAACATCAATAAACTTAATAGAAGGGAGAATGGGTAGTCTGTCTTCATCGCGAGTGGGGTTAACGATTGGTAAATTTATTAAGGTTGTCTACAAAGTTAATTTTTTTGTCCGTTATTCAAACCAAGGGGCTTAAATACAACCATTTAAAATTAGCCTAAATTTGGTTATAGTTGTTAAGCCTACACAACCATAAAAGATATTGAGATAAAAGAAAATCAGGAAAGTAAAAGAATGAAAATTGTTTGGCATTTTTTTTATTACCGAGAACCGTTGACTAGAGGCAAGTTGCCCATACCTATAAAGCACCCTTGGATTAGGTAGATTTGCCTTACCCCTCGCCTGTTATCGAAAAGTTTTGTAACTTCGTTGTGAATTGTATTTTGAACAATAAACCGCTCTACAATGAAAAACTTAAAACAAATCCACCTAATGCCTGCAATTGCTCTAGTGCTGATTGCATTTGGCTTTTACACCTGCAATAGTTTAAACAATGCAGAGCAAAAACTAATCAAGCAACTTAAAGCTAAAGGGCTGGTAGCCCAGGTTATAAGTGCAGAAAATTTCTACAAAGGCATATCACCGCCACATTTCGATAGCATTGCAGGGGCTGTCTATAAACCCTCATACAACGAGGAACCTGAAATCCCAGCTCAATGCTGGATTGAAACAAGTTATGGTACCCAAAATGCTTGCAAATATTGTCATACCGATTATTTGGCTGATATTAAACATGGAAATGCGTACCCCATAGCCGAAGACCAGGAGGTATATAGTTTCCCAAGTCCAAACCTGAACAGAATCCTATGGCAGAACGTAATATATCCGCAAAACATTGAGAATAGGCTGGCAGCCGAGGGCATTGACGTACCAGACATTGAAGATGTTGAATACGTTCGCCACGATAACTGGACGCCCACCTTTGAAATGGCTCGCGGGAATGGCAGCATTGATTGGATAAACAATCAATCTGCCAATGCAGATTTTGTTCTTTTCCCTGCCCTAAATCCAAATCATCTTTATCCATACAAGAGAGAAAACCCTACAAGTAGTGGATTACATGGTTTTATAAACAACGAGGGTTTTGTACAAACCGAAAACGAACAGTACACAGGCTGGCGAGCAGTAAACTTTTTTCCCTATACCCTATTCACGCCCCTAACAGGAAGTGTAAGCGGGATATACTTAAGAAGAATTTTATGTCTGCAAATGGTGAGGTTAACATTGATATCTATAAGCAGAACCTAAGCATACTTGAGAAAAACATTAAAAACCAACCCTGTAAGCAGACCCACTACCTAGGCGATGCCAGTGATGTAGCGGTAAAGAAAGGGTTTTACCCTGTGGGTACAGAGTTTGCCCACCCGCTTCACTATGTTGACCTTAATGCCGATGGTGAAACAGGTGTAGATATTGATGGTGTTGTTGCCAATAATAACTATCAGTATGAGTTCCCTGGCACTAGATCGAAACGGGTTAAGGAGATTAGGTATATGTATAAGTGGAAAGAGGTAGGCCTTGAGGATATTGAAGAAAAGGATGATGAAGATGACTTTGGTACATACATTGGCATTGAAGGACAAGGATGGATTGATAACGGCGGAGGATGGATAATTGCCGCTTATATTGAGAACAGACATGGTCAGCTTCGCCCCCAAACAACCGAAGAACTAGCCCAATGCTTGGGCTGTCACGCAAAAGTGGGTAATACCGTTGATGCCATATGGTCGTTCCAACGCAAACTACCCGAGATGGAAGGTTGGGCCGAGATGAACTACGGACACTACTCCTCAAAAAATCCAAATAAAACTAAATTACACGATTACCAAAACGAGCGAGCACAGATGGGCGAATTGGGCTATTTTTACCATACGGTTATTGGTGCCGAATTATTTGGAGTGATGAAAGCGGAGGTGAGAAATGAACTTATGAAATTTGCTGAAAAATCGAATATAGATTTACCTTTTACAGCAACTGCAATACTCGATGATGAAGCACTTAAGTGGTTGCCCAAAGAAGAAAGGGAGCCTCGCCTACTTGCAAGACAAGCATTAATGCGCGAGTATAGCAAAAACATGGAGTACATGCAGTATTGCAATGAGGATGGTAACTACTACATAAAGGGGGACATTTTTTACCCATTGCCTGAAACCATGAAGGCCAATATTCAGGGATACCGTAAAATTGTTCTCGACCAAAGTTTTAATCTAGGTAAAGATGTATTTGGAAGTGCCGAGGACCACGTGCCTTTCACTTTCCGCTCCGATGGAACAGTTGTGGATGAAAATGGGGCTATTATACCCGTTGGTAATGTAATTTATAGCCGACCCTACGATGAGGAGGGCGAAGGCACAACCCTAACAGGTATTGTTGAAGGGAATGCATTTGATATCAACGGCAACCCAATTAGCTCATATAGCGAAGAGGACGAAATAAGCGGAAAGATTAGATTTAGCGGAACTCTTGATAGGTACTACAATCCTATACTAAGCGGAAAAGTGATTAGGAAATAGGAGTAGATTTTTGGAGTAGCCTTATACAAAAGGCATAATAGGAACAATAAACACTTAAAGAGTGCTCACCTAAGAAATATGGTGAGCACTCTTTTTTTGTCATGTTTGCAAAAAAGCGCTAAACATTAGCTGCCGAACGCTGTTATTTGAATAACACACAAAAAACAAACAATGGAATCCTTATTAAACAAAGTTCAACGAATAGAAGCCAAGGTTTCGCTATGGATGCACAAGCGTGGCCATTTACTCCTCAGAATTAGTATTGGAATTGTATTCTTTTGGTTTGGAATACTAAAATTCTTCCCTGGGGTAAGCCCCGCACAAGATTTGGCCATTAGAACGATTAGCCTAATTACCCTTAACCTCTTATCGGCTAAGTTCATTATTGTTGGTTTAGCCAGTTGGGAGGTTATAATTGGCATTGGTTTTTTAACGGGCAGATATATGAAGCCAATCCTAATATTACTCTTCGTTCAAATGATAGGTACCTTTGCGCCTGTATTCTTTTTCCCAAATGAAGTTTTTAATGCAATCCCTTACGCACCAACACTCGAGGGGCAATACATCATAAAAAACATTGTAATTATTAGCGCAGCACTGGTTATTGGTGGAAAAACTTTTGGCCAGAAACTAGCTGTGCATGATAAAAATAATTAGAGTGTGTATTACTCAAGGTTTGACTTTGAGTCAAGCCTTGAGAAGCACCCCGCAAGTACTTTTCGAACAACGCTTTTATAAATGGCTAAATGCTGCCATAGGTAAACAATTTGCAATAACCGTCGAATGAGGATGATGAACCCCTTCGGGATTTGGAATTGATATTTATTTGTCGCTTCGTTATCGCCATGCAAATTGGTTTTGCAAAAAGCCCGAAGGGCTGAAATTATTATTGTTTGTTCGGATGAAGATTTTTTCAAACCCCGCAGGGGTGTTATTATTCTTAAATAATTAATACAAAAATAATTAGAACCTAGAAAGGATTATACATTAGCGATTGTATCTATTGAAGTTTTGATTACCCACAATATCCATTATTTAACCAAAAAATTACACTAATTTTTTATTCGATAAAAAATGCAACTATCTTTAACCATTATAATTGCGCTATGGGTAGCAACATCTATCTACTTAAGGTTCATGGAACAGGTGCTGAAGCAGATTACCTGCAGCTACGCGATAGCAACATGTCACTTATTGGCTATATTAGATGTGTTCCTCCATACCAAGGCCTTAAACGATTATTTGAGGACGAAAAGGTTATCGATAAAATATCAAATACTATTGGGCAGTTACCCTATGGTAAACTAACAAAAATTGAACTATAAATGGCACTCGACACAATTATTGAGTTTAAAAAGGCATCCATTTTTCAGGAAGACAACCTTGTGCTTGCTGATGTTAATCTGAAAGTAAATAAGGGCGAGTTTATTTACCTTATCGGTAAGGTTGGAAGTGGAAAAACAAGCCTAATAAAAACCATAACCGCAGAACTTCCGCTAAAAAAAGGTGAAGGAAGAGTTGCCAACTTTGAACTGCATAAGTTAAAAAACAAGCAGGTTCCCTATCTGAGGAGAAAAATTGGAATAGTTTTTCAGGATTTTCAGCTGCTAACCGACAGAACAGTTCTAGAGAACCTAACCTTTGTACTAAAAGCTACTGGATGGAAGAATAAACAGGAAATGAAAGACCGAATTGATGATGCTCTTGATAAAGTGGGTCTTAAGCATAAGGATTTTAAGATGACGCATCAACTTTCGGGTGGAGAGCAACAGCGTATTGTAATTGCCAGAGCGCTTTTAAACAACCCCGATATTATACTTGCCGATGAGCCCACGGGCAACCTCGACCCTGAGACATCGGACGATATAATGAAAATTCTGTTTGATATTGCAGCAACGGGCAGAGCCGTTATTATGGCTACCCACAACTATGGTTTGCTCAAAAAATTCCCGTCGAAAACCTTACGCTGTGAAAAGACAAGGCTAGTGGAAACGGAGCACACTTCCGAGATTGATTTTGATAGCCTTATGGAGTAATCCTAGTATAATACACTGCATTATACTAAAAACTTGAAGCCTCGCCTTATACAAAAGCGCAATCACCATCACCCTCTAAAAAAGTTTTATTGCCTAATTGGGTGCTAAGCGATTTTGTTGCAAAGTAGTTCCGATACTGTACGCGCGAAAGAATTGAAAATGCTTTTAACCCTCTCATTGAATCTGCAATTTGGGGATTGTAAACGGTTAGCCTATTGGCTCCAATTACCATACTATGCTTAATAATGATTTTGGCAAAGAGCAAAGCATGCTCAACTGAGCATGAAGCGTAAGGGACAGAAATAGCACCGTCTACTGCATTTATCATCATAAAGCCCAATAATTTCCCCTCATGGCGCACCTTTACAATTGATTGAGCAAACCTTTTGGGCGACGATGAGAAAAAATACTTTTGCCCAATCATATCACCCAATGGTGATGATACCAACCAAGGGTTCCCAATAATCCACTCCAACTCCTGCCTTTTACGTTGCGATGGTGAATTGGCCGTAGCCTGCTCAAAAATCGTTGCAACCTCATCATCGGGGAAAGGTAAATACTCAAACCGCACACCATCCGTTTTAAGCAATCTAGCAAAAAGTGGCAACGGGTTAACAAACCATAACAGAGCATCGAGTATTCTCCAAAGTAGATTTAAAAACCTAAAAGCCTTACCCTTTTTGCTCAGTATTGCAAAGAGACAAGGCCTTAAGTATAACCTTAAGCCCTTTGAGGATTGAATAAGGCTAAACCGCTCAGTTTTATCGTAAACGGCTTTCGACTCTAAGGCATAGTTTGTAAAAAGAAGTTTACCATCCCAATCGCTAAAAGCCTCGCTAAACAACGCTGATGCAATGCCCTTTCGCCTAAGTTTTGGATTTACCCAATTGCCGCTAAGCCATGCAACCCTGTAGATTTCTTTGTTGGCAAAAACTGTGTCGGGCAAAAGGGTTCTGTAGCCAACCATCTCTTCATCAATATAGGCCATATAAAGAACCACATCATCGGGATTTGCCCTTGGATTGTGCACGTACGATTTAACTCTGTGCTTACTGATTGGCACAATATCCATACTATTGTAGACTGAACTATCAACAAAAGTTAGCAGCTCAGAAAGTTTATACCGCTTAATGCTTACCATAACCTAATTTATCATTATGCTTACCAACCAACGCCTTGGCAAGGTAATAAAACAATTCCGACTTCAATCGGGCTTTTGCACTTACCAAACTCATCTCCATGGGAATACGGTGTAAAAACCGACTATTATGGGTGGGTTTATATCCAGATGTGCCAACCATTAGGTCAATTTTAGGCTCATTGCTGTCGATAAAATGCTTGAATATTCGCCCATCTACCCCATGGCTTGTGAAAGGGAATGCGAATAGCTTTGGTTGGTTTGGAATATTCTGCTGCACCCAATCAACGCTTTGCTGAACCTCGTTGAGCTGCTCTTCGAATAACAGCGCCGAGAACAATGGATGGGTAAGACTGTGTGCTCCAATTGTGTATCCCTTGCTGCTTAGCGTTAAAAGTTGATTAAGCGTTAGGTAGGGTTGATGTATTTTTAAGTATTCCGCAAAATTTAACCCAACCGCATTGGCGATGGTGTCAATGGAATCGGAATCGTTGTGGCCCAATCCATAAACTATACCCTTAATCTGATTAACGCCAATGTTCCTAGCCCCTGTAATATTCTCCAAAACTCCTGTTAACGCACTTTTATCCTCAAAACCTGATAACCGACTCACGATAAGGCTAAGTTTACACCGAAAGAGCAAATCGCGATTATCTACAAAATTGGGGCTAACAAAAAAGGTGGCAGGAATCCCTTTTTTTGAAAGAATGGGTTCAACAATGGTAGCAATTTCCTTAAATCCATCGTCGAAGCTAAGGAACAGCGCAGGTTTTTTCGATTTTCTCTTACCTGAAAGTATCAAGGGAATATCAGTGGATATAGTAGGCTCAAAATGCTTTAGCAAAAATTCGAGATGCCGCTCAAACTGCTCTGGAGTGTAAACAGGATAGAGCGAGGCAATATGCAATGGAGCTACATTTGAAATTGTATGGTAAAAAGGAGCCACTATTTTTGGCTTTACCATGCCATGTAAAACCTTATAGGGAAAAAGTTGAGCTATGGAATGAGAAAATTCCCTAATCATTGCTTAAACAACTTTATATACCAAGGGAGTTTATTGATTACTAAATGATTGTATTCGCAGGGAGTAGCACCAAATCCAGAGTAAAAACGAGCAACCGATTCAATGTTCGACCCTTCAAAATCGAGTACTAGGTGCGACTCTGCATTCTGCTGAATGTAATAATCTATTAACCCAAACATGGCTCGGGTATTCTTTCCCTCTTCCGTTGATGAGGCCAAAAGGAAAATGACCTTTCCATTCGACTTGAGGAAAAGTGCACCCGCGCATAGCTCATTGTGCTTATCGTAAGCACCCAAAACCTCTCCTACCCCTCTGGCTACCGATTGCGTTATTAACTTTTTGAGCGTATCAAAATGCTTTTGCTTTAGGGGTACCACCTGGTTCCCTTTTTTAAGCTCAAGGAGATTAAACGCGCTTAACCCTTTAACAACACTAACATTATAGGCAACGGCCTTTGATATATTTCTCTTGGTATTTTTTGAGTACCTCGACGAAATTTTTGGATAGGGTTCAATTAAATCAAGATGGTGTGTAATTCTTGTTGTTACTTTGGCAGCAGGGTAATCAAATTTAATAAAGGTATTCAGGCTTATGGAGATAAAACGAAACTTATGCGGTATTGCTTCTAAAAACTTACCTACCAAATCATTGCTTACGTGTCCCGATGAAAAAAGACCTAGCTGCTGTGTAAAAAAGGGTTGATACAGGTAGCTAATTCCAAATTTTGTGTTGTATGTTAATGGAAAAACAGCCTTGTAATCGTCACCAATTAATGCATCCCAGTGCTCTGCCACAATATCGAGATACCATGAGTAGGCATAAACTATTCCGTTTACCGAATGGGCTATGCATGAATCCCACTTGGCCGTATCAATATCATCGCGCTTAACGTAAGTTATCTTCAAAATAGGTGCAATTTTATCTCGATATCAGCATGAAAAAAAATTATTGAACAATCCTGCTGTTTATCCTTTCAACAATATCCCTTAAAACGTTCTCCCAACCTTTCCACTCGTTTATTCCAGAGAGAGTTTCGTTATGCCAAACCGTGACAAACGTCCCTTTTACGCTTTTTACCATTTTTGCCATGGCTAAAGTTTGCTCAACAGCTTGCTCTGGATTAAGTTTTAATCCCTGTAAAAGGGCCCTGTCCATAACCTGAAAAGGAATTATTTTCAAAGGTAACGCTTTTTCATCAACTATATCGTAAAAATTGTAGGCAGTGCAGGTGCTTGCCCTAAACCCAATAACATCTGGATATCCCATGCTATAATCAAACTTAATTTTGGCTTGAGCAAGCAATTGATTGGTTTTTGGAAATTGCATGCGTAAAAAGTGCTGTCGGCTATGCTCAACTGAGCTGTGGATGGACTCCTCGAGTCTCTTCTTTTCGTTCATCAGCTTATGAAAATCGTTAAACGAACTGTATGAAGGATGTAACCCAATGGTGTGCCTTGCCAAAATTTCCCCTAGCTTTTCCTGAAGCGCACGGTGGCTAACAGAAATATTCCTATCAAACTTTGAAAAGTTACCACCCAAAACAAACCAAACAGTATTGGAGGGTAAAAAACTCAACAACGTCTCGTAAGTGTCAAAGGGGTCGGGCTTTAACCTAAAGCATACAAGCAAGCGCCTAAATGCATCAGCAAACTTAAAGAGCACCAAGCTGTTGGCTAAGCCCAAAGTGTTTCGTAATAATCCTTTATGCTTATACGCAAATGCATTATCAATATCGATGGTTGGCACATACTCGAACTTACGCCTCAGAATACTGATGTTGGGAAAATTCTTAGTCAAGATTTTGGCCAGCTCCTCCACCCATAAATCGACTAAAGGGAGATGCAGAAAATTATTCTTTACCGCTAGGCTACTCTCCGAGGGGAATCGTCCGTGTGGGTCGGCTTTAAAAGGAAGATATTCCTCGTATCGGGCAATTAGGTAAAACGATGCAGCAAAAACATCAAATGGTATAATGGCAGATGCATTTGTTTGAAAAAAGATAGGGAGGCCATGCCATTGTGAAACATGAATTTCCTGCACCGAAATACCCTTCTGCTGCATTATGCCATGAGGATAAACCTGAATTGCACCCTCAACCTTATGGCTAGAATATGCGATTTTGGGCAAGGTTGATGAGCTAAAGGCAGCCTCATCGGTAGTTAGTTCTACCTTAAACCCAAGCATGGTGCCCAGCACATGGTTTAGGATGTACCGAATTCGTGGTACAATAGTATCAACAAGCACAAGTAGCTGCATAAATACAGAATAAGGTTTAACGCTGATAAAAGTATATAATCTTTAACGAAACTCTCAGCAAAAAGTTGAAATCCTTGGCCGAATCATAATTCCCTTCCTGTAATCTTTGTTTAAAATGATGTTGCTGCGGTAGAAATAAATTACAATTTTCAATTATGAGCCTACTTACAATTGTCGTATTGTATGGCAGATAAAAATGATATGATGTAATTTTTTTAAGTACATTTACAGAAGATGACTTTTATGCATTAAACTTTGCATCTATAGTCTGTTATTAGTGTCTGCGAGTTCTTTCTTCTGTGGGTATTGTGTAACGCTATAGATTTAAGAAATGGAACTACATCTTTTAAAACCAAACGAACAAATTGGCTTATTAATTTCAAGATATAGCACCCGAATATATTCAGATAACAGAAAATGATGCAAGTCACACAGATTGATAAGTGGCACAAACCAAAACTTGGTAAAGAGTGAGTTTATCTGAAAGCATAAAAAGGAATATTTAGGTTTTAAAGAGAAAAATATGGCGTATTTTTAATGCATTAATGAGTGATCATATACGTTTTAATAATTAAAAAGTGAATGACATGAATAAAAAAAATGACAAAATGGATAAGAAAAATCCTATGGATAAAAATAACTTGGGAGATCCAATTCCTAGCAGAAACCAAAATAAAGGAAAGCATCCTGAGCTGAAGACTGCAGCAGGAGCTCCTGTAACAGACAATCAGGATACCATGACGTCTGGTAAAAGAGGACCTGTATCTCTACAAGACACATGGTTTTTGGAAAAGATGGCTCATTTTGATCGTGAAGTTATCCCCGAGCGTAGAATGCATGCAAAGGGTTCTGGCGCATTTGGAACTTTTACCGTAACTCATGATATCACAAAATACACAAAGGCCCATATATTTTCGGAGATTGGCAAAAAGACAGAAATGGTGGCTCGCTTCTCCACGGTTGCTGGTGAAAGAGGGGCGGCAGATGCAGAAAGAGATATTCGTGGGTTTGCACTAAAGTTTTATACCGAAGAGGGTAATTGGGATTTAGTGGGAAATAATACGCCCGTATTCTTCTTTAGAGACCCCATGAAATTTATCGACTTAAACCATGCAATTAAAAGGGATCCGCGCACCAATATGAGAAGCCCAAATACCAACTGGGATTTTTGGTCATCCTTACCAGAAGCACTTTTGCAATTAACCATTATTATGGGAGATAGAGGAATCCCTTCCTCCTACAGACATATGCATGGATTTAGCTCTCATGCTTATAGTTTTATTAATGATAAAAATGAACGCACTTGGGTTAAGTTTCATTTTAGAACTCAACAGGGAATAAGAAATCTAACAGATCAAGAGGCAGGGAAGGTAGTTGGAATGGACAGAGAATCTCATCAAAGAGATCTCTATGAAGCCATTGAAAAAAAGATGTTTCCAAAATGGAAGGTCTATGTACAGTTCATGACGGAAAAAGAAGCGGACGCTATGGAAACCAATCCTTTTGACCTAACTAAAATGTGGTTAAAGAAAGATTTCCCGCTTATACCAGTAGGCGAATTTGAATTAAATAGGAACCCAGACAATTATTTTGCTGACATCGAACAAGCTGCTTTTAATCCTGCCAATGTGGTTCCAGGTATTAACTTCTCTCCCGATCGTATGCTACAAGGACGTTTATTCTCATATGGCGATGC
>CALGIR010000369.1 GCA_937915475.1 uncultured Bacteroidales bacterium | reverse complement strand
TGCAATCTGTGGACAAAAACAGTGAGGAGTGAGTTGCGGGTTATCAAAACCGAACATACAACGTAGAACGTAAAGACACAAAATGCAGAACATCACATTTAAACCGAAAACACCATCTACTGATTGAAAAGCAATCAAGTGAGCCAAGGAGAGATTATTCTATATAAAGTTGAAAACAAAACAAACTTCCAAATTGAAGTTAGGGTTGAAGATGAGAATGTTTGGCTTAACAGACACCAAATGGCGCTTTTATTTAACAGGGATGTTAAAACAATAGGCAAGCACATAACAAATGCACTTAAGGAAGAGTTAAGAAACTTTTCAGTTGTCGCAAAATTTGCGACAACTGCCTCAGACGGTAAAACCTATCAGGTAGAGCATTATAGCTTAGATATGATAATATCCGTTGGGTACCGTGTTAAATCTGAAAGAGGGGTTCAATTCAGGATCTGGGCAAACAAAATATTAAAAGACTTTCTGTTAAAGGGATATTCTGTTAATCAAAGAATTGAAAGAATAGAGAATGATGTCCATAGTCTAAAAGAAAGAGTAGATCAATTTAATATCCAGATAAATGCTAATCTTCCACCCAATGAAGGTATCTTTTACGATGGACAAATATTCGATGCACATATATTTGTCTCTGAAATTTTAAAGTCAGCAAGAGAATCAATTATTATAATTGACAACTATGTGGACGAGGGCGTACTCTTGTTGTTAACTAAGAGAGAGATACAAGTAACCGCCACCATTTACACCAAAAACATAACTAAGCAATTTCTTAAAGCCCTTACTCTTTATAATACTCAATACCCAAGAGTGACTGTTGAAAAATTCAGTAAATCTCACGATCGTTTCCTGATTATTGATGGCAAAACAGTTTACCACATAGGAGCATCTTTAAAAGATCTTGGAAAAAAGTGGTTTGCATTCTCAAAAATGGAAATTGGTGCCAAAGAAATCATTGATAGATTAAGGTAAGATAAGTAAAAAAACTGAGCTTTGAACTTTAAATTTACAACCTTAAACGCAGAACGCAGAACGTAAAACGGCAAAACAATCCGTGTAAATCTGTGGAATCTGTGGACAAAAGAGCAGTGAACAGTGAGCGGTGAGCGGTAAGCAGTGAGCAGTGAGCAGTGAGCAGTAAGTTACGGGTTTCTAGTTACGAGTTTACGCACCCGAATAGGCATCGCAAAACGGCAAAACAATCTGTGTCATCAGTGTTCCAATAAACAGTGATAAGTGACAAGTGATAAGTTAGAAAGTACTTAAAGTTGAAAGTGTGCGAAACCGAATAGTCATCGCAAAACGCAGAACGTAAAATCCAGAACGCAAAAACCCAAACTTATGTCCGAAAACACCAATAAACCAACTCAGGATTCCTCCAACGAAATAGACCTAATAGACCTTATCCGCCACCTATGGGATAACCGCAAGCTTATCATAAAAATTACTGCTGCATTTATAGTTCTTGGTCTTATAGTAGCCCTCACAAGCCCCAAGCAGTATAAGGTTGAGGTAAGGATGCTACCCGAATCAAAAAGTTCTACAGGCGGTGCCTCTGCCCTACTCAGTCAATTCACAGGCTTAGGAGGCTTTGGAATGGCTATGGGCGATGGTGCCGATGCCATTGGCCCTATGCTTTATCCCGATGTTTTAAAAAGCACGCCATTCTATTTAGAACTGCTCGGCCATAAGGTAACATACAAAACAAAAAATGAGACCCATAACATAAGCGTTTTTGAATACCTTAACGAGCACACCAAAAGCTCCTTAGTAGGCCTAGTTAAAAAATACACCATTGGCCTCCCTTGGACAATACTAGAATGGATTAGAGGAGAAAAAGAAATTACTGAAGAGGTAAATACACCTAACGAAAAAGGGTTAACTCGAATAACTAAAGAACAATACGAAACAATAAAAGCACTACGAGATAAAATCAGTGCCAGCATTGATCAAAAAACCGGAGTAATTAGCATCTCAACTGAGTTTGGAGACCCCTATATCACAGCGCAAATTGCAGAGTTCTCGGTAAATTATCTTTCCGATTACATTACCGAGTACCGAATTGAAAAAGCTAAAGCCGACCTCCGTTTTATTACAGAGCGTTATAAAGAAAATGAAAAGGAATACCTTAGCGCTCAGAAAGAGCTAGCCATTTTCCGCGATGCCAACCGCAATGTACAATCTGCCGCTGCTCGTACCGAGGAGGAGCGTTTAAATAATAAATACACACTTTCATTTAACGTTTTTAATGGCCTTGCACAGCAGCTGGAACAGGCAAAAATTAAGGTACAAGAGGAAACGCCAGTTATTAAAATTTTGGAACCAGTAAAAGTACCTGTGGAAAGGAGCAAGCCAAAAAGATCTTTAACCATTGTTATATTTGCTTTACTAGGAGGATTTATTGGTGTTGGATTTGTTTTTGGTAAAAAACACTGGATAATTTTAAGCAGAAAAATTAAAAATCAAATAGAGTCAAACAAAAAATAATTCTTGCAAGAGGGTTGAGATGTACAGGATTATGAAAAAAAATAACATATGAAAAAAATACCGTATGGCCGTCAAAATATTACAGATGAAGATATTAAATCTGTAATCGAGGTACTTAAATCTGATTATTTGACCCAAGGGCCTAATGTAGCGGAATTTGAAAAAGCATTTGCAGATTATATTGGAGTTAAATATGCTGTTGCTGTATCAAATGGAACTGCAGCATTACATATTTGTGCAATGGCAATGGATGTAAAGCCTGGAGATAAAGTAATTACAACCCCTATTACATTTGTTGCTTCTGCTAATTGTGTAAGATATTGTGGTGGTGAAGTTGTTTTTGCTGACATTAATCCTGAAACTTATTTATTGGACATTAATTCAGTAAAAAAAATATTAGAATCCTCACCACTAGGAACATATAAAGGCATTATTCCTGTTGATTTTGCAGGTAGAGCAGTCGATTTAGAAGAGTTTCGCAAATTGGCAGATGAGTATAATCTTTGGATTATCGAAGATGCATGCCATGCCCCTGGTGGTTATTTTACAGACAGCAATAATAAAAAACAAAAATGTGGCAATGGAAACTTTGCTGAACTTGCCATTTTTTCATTTCATCCTGTAAAACATATCGCTTGTGGTGAAGGTGGTATGGTTACAACTAATGATGAAGAATTATATAAGGAACTGAACAGGCTTCGGTCTCATGGGATTACAAAATTTGATGATGCCTATACAAATTCAATTGAATTTGCAAATGGCGGATATAAGGATGAAGCAAATTATCCTTTATGGTATATGGAAATGGAAAAATTGGGTTATAATTACCGTCTTACTGATATACAAGCAGCATTAGGCATTAGTCAACTAAAAAGAGCAAATCAAGGATTAATAAGAAGACGAGAGATTTCTACTCGTTATAAATCGGCATTTAACAATAGCCCTTTTATTATTGGCCAATCTGGTGTTATCAATGGGCATGCTTATCATCTATATGTAATTGAAGTAAAAGACAGATTAAACCTATATAAATATTTACGCGACAACAATATTTTAGCGCAAATACATTATATTCCAGCTCATTTGATGCCCTATTATCGTGAGTTTGGTTGGAAAGAAGGGGATATGCCAAATGCTGAAAATTATTACAGGCATTGCATTAGTTTGCCGATGTATCCTAGTCTGACAGATGAAGAGCATGAATATGTAATTGAAAAAGTGTTCGCATTTTATGACAAGTAGCTCTAATAGGATAGGCTTAGGCACAGTTCAGTTTGGACTTGATTATGGTGTTTCTAATAAACAAGGACAAACTCATATCAATGAAGTTAGAAAAATAATAGAAACTGCAAAATTAAAAGGACTAGATTTAATAGATACAGCATCTGCTTATGGTAATGCAGAAGAAGTGCTTGGCCAATTTGATCTAAGTGTATTTAAAGTAGTTTCTAAATTTATGCCCTCTGAGAATGTTAGTTTAGATACCCAACTGCTAGAAAGTCTAAAAAAACTAAAGATTGATAAACTCTATGGATATTTAGCTCATAGACCATTATCATTATTAAAAAATAATTCTTGGGAGGCATTGAAGGATTTAAAGGCGCAAGGTTTAGTGGAAAAAATTGGATATTCACTTAATGAACCATCTGAATTAGATGCTTTATTAAATATGAGCTATTTCCCAGATATTATACAAGTGCCATTTAATTACTTAGATAATAGGTTTGTGAAACATATGATGGAACTAAAAGACAAAGGTTGTGAAATACATACGAGGTCAACTTTTTTACAAGGTTTGTTTTTTATGAATCCTGATAATTTAATTTCTTTTTTTGACGAAGTTAAACCTTTAGTAAGGAAATTACAAAAGCAATATGATTCTCTTCAGGACAATTTACTTAATTATGTATTAAACAAAGAGTTTATAGATAAGGTTATAATAGGAGTTGAAAACAACAAACAGTTTTTGCTAAACTTGCAAAAGTTAGATATAAAAGAAAATCTACCTCAGCTAAATATTAAATTTTCAGATAAAATACTTATGCCAATGTATTGGCCAAAAAACAAAGATAATGAATAATATTTTTGACCTAAAAGATAAGGTTGCTATTGTAACAGGAGGTTACGGACATTTAGGGACAGGGATTGTAAATGCATTATTAGCATATGGAGCTACAGTATATGTAGCAGGGAGAACTAAAGAGAAGTTTTATTCTAAATTTATTAATGAAACAGCAAATTTGAAGTTTGTGGAAGTAGATATTTTGAGTTCAATAAGTATTAAGAAGAGTTTAGAAAATGTTTTTAATCAAGAAAAAAGAATAGATATTCTTATTAATAATGCACATTCTGCAAAAGGCAATTCTCAGGAGAACATGTCAGATGATGATTTTCTATATACACTTGATGGTGTTTTAGGGTCAGTTCATAAATGCATTAGAGAGGTATTACCTTTTATGAAGGAAAATAAAGAAGGAAAAATTATTAATATATCATCTATGTATGGGCATATTAGTCCTAACTTTGACAAGTTATACAAAGGTGAGAACTGTGAGAAATATACAAATCCTCCACATTATGGTGCTGCAAAGGCGGGGGTTATACAAATGACCAAGTATTATGCAGCACTTTTAGGTAAGGATAATATTTATGTAAACGCAATATCTCCAGGACCTTTTTCAAAAGATCAGATTCAAAAAGAAAACCCTGCTTTTATTGAAAAGCTTAAATCTTCTAATCCTCTAAATAGAATTGGCAACCCTAAAGATTTATCAGGGGTTATTATTCTTTTAAGTTCATCTGCATCTGATTTTATTACAGGTCAAAATATTAAAGTCGATGGTGGTTGGTCAATATGGTAATATGAAAATAGGAGCAATTATACAAGCAAGGTTTGATTCTACAAGGCTACCAGGTAAAGTTCTCATGAATTTACCTTTTGATAGTAATGAGACGGTTATTTCTCAAATAGTTAATAGACTCAAGGGATCTTTAAATTTAAATGAAATTGTTATTGCAACAAGTACAGAAGAGAATGATAATGTAATTGCTGAGTACTCATATCAAAATGTAATAGATTGTGTAAGAGGTGATAAGAAAGATGTCTTAGGGAGATTTGTTAAAGTAATTAATGAAAAGAATCTAGATGTAGTAGTAAGGATAACAGGAGATAATCCAATTGTCTTAATAGATGTTTTAGATAAAGTAATCGATGAACACGTTAAATTGGGAGTTGATTATACTAGAAATAATAATTTACCATATGGCACAAGTTTTGAAATAATAAACTCTAAAATATTGTTAGATATTAATAATATAGAAGACCTTTCGTTGAATGATAGAGAACATGTAACATTGTATGTTAAAAATAATTCTGGGATGTATAAAATTAATGACATGAATCATAATGTGGGTAATCTTGATTTTAGATTTACAATAGATTATCCGTCAGATTATGCATTTATGAATATTTTATTTCAATATCTTCGAACTTTAAATTACTCCTATAGTTTAAAAGATATAATGAAGTTTGTTGAGCATCACAGTTGGCTTAATGAAATCAATAGAAAGAATATACAGAAAAAAAACTTTGTAAGTGAAGAGGAAGAGATAAAAGAGGCCTGCAAGATTTTAGAAAAGATGGATTATCATTTGGCTTTAGCAAAAATTAAGAAAGAATTGTTATAAAAACGGGCTAACTATGAAAAGCTATTTTTTTATTCCAGCTTCAAAAATAGATAAAATTAGAGATATGGGGATCAAATTGGGGCAGTAGTAGCTGAAACCGTTCGAAACATTCAACCTGAACCAGGCTTTTTTGAAACACTTATTGAAGAAACTAAAAAGAGAAACATTCCACTAATCTTTGATGAAGTATCTAGCGGTTTTAGAACAAATACAGGTGGGGCTCATCTATTAATGAATATTGAGCCAGATATAGCTGTTTTTGCAAAAGGAATGAGTAATGGCTATCCAATGGGTGCTGTAATCGGAAAAAAATGGGTTATGGATGCTGCACAGGACTCCTTTATAAGTAGTACATACTGGACAGAAAGAATTGGGCCAACAGCAACAATTGCTTCAATTAAAAAAATGCTTAAATATGATGTTCAAAATCATATGATTAAAGTAGGAAAGATGGTTATTGACGGTTGGAGAGAATTATCGGACAAGCATAATCTTAGTTTAAATATAAACTCGTTTTACCCTTTAGGACACTTTGATTTTCCTAACAGTAAATTAGAACTAAAAACTCTATTCACGCAAGAAATGCTAAAGAGAGGCTTTTTAGCAACAAATGCATTTTATGCATGCTTTGCCCATAAAGAAGAGCATGTAAAATCCTACCTACAAAATTGCGATGAAGTATTTAGGTTGATTGCAGTAGCTATTGCTGAAAATAATATTATGCAATATCTCGATGGCCCTATATGTCAGACAGGTTTTCAGCGCCTTACATAAATGAAGGTACTTTTCCGACTAAATGCAGGCTCTTGCGGATTAGGTCACTTAACAAGAAATATTGCTATTTACGAATCGTTAAGGGATATAAATATTAACTCATATTTTTTAATTAAAAGTGATAACGAAACCATTGTAAAATCATTGCTAAAGGATATCGGCTTAACAAATGATATATTTTGTTTTTTACCAAACGGCCTTAATTCTGATGATGATGCAAGATACACGGTAGATTTATATAAAAACGGGTTCTCATTTTTAATACTTGATCATTATGATCATAACTTCGAGTACCATAAGTATTTAAAAAGCTCAGATGTTAAATGGGGGCAATTTGATTATAAGGCTACTGATGAAATTATCTCAGACTTAGTGATCAATCCTAACATTTCTGCACAAAGAAATGATTATTCAAAAATTACAAGCCCCAAAACAATCTTATGCGTTGGGCAAAATTATGTAATCATTAGAAAAAGTTTTGTTAATCAAAGAATACAGCCTATAAAGAACAATATATTAATTACAATGGGAGGAGGACCCCTTTCAATTGAAATTCGTTATCTAATATTATCTGTAGTTACTAATATTGATTTTACTTTTGAAATTGTATCAAGCGATTTGGAATTAGAACGTTTACTAAAAAAATATTCTAATTGCAAAGTATACATATCCCCCCGAGATATCTCTGCAATTTATAAAAATTGTGAATTTGCAATAGTGTCGGGGGGAGTTACTACTTTTGAGTTGGCCGTATTAGGTATTCCCCTGTTTATTGTCCCAATTGTAGAAAATCAGGTTCAAAATGCAAAAGCATGGGATAAGAAAAACTTTGGAATATGTTACGAAAATTCTGAAGCCTTTATTCGCGAAATTAATCATAATGGATTGCAGGTATTAGTTTTAAAGCTTAAAGAGAAATATAGCAAGAAAAGAGCATCAATAGATGGACTTGGTGCTACAAGAATAGTCAATGAAATTATAAAAATTTTAGAATGAAAAATATAATAATTTTTGGAGGGAAGGGTAATGGTACGGTTGTTTTAGAAACTATCCGAAATATGAATCTTATTATAAAAAACAATGAGATGAATGTTGTTGGTTTTGTGAACAATCAACACAAAACAGTTAATGAGATTGAAGGAATTCCTGTACTTGGAGATATATTACATTTAAAAGAATTGATAAAAGAATATAATGCATTTTTCATAAATAGTATAAGTTCAGTTAATACATTAAGCCTTGTTGAGAATCTCTTTGAGAATAAATTCAAAGATTTAAATGACCAGCTAATTTCAATTGTGCACCCAAACGCTCATATTTGCCAAAATGTCATAATTGGAAAAGGCTGTTTTATCGGTCCGCAAAATTATATTGGGCAGAATACTGTAATTGGCAATCACTGTTTTATTCATTCTCAATGTTATATAGCAAGAGACTCTATTATTTCCGATTATAATTACTGCGCGCCAAAGGTTTACATTGGAGCAGAAGTAATTATAATCGGAAATAATAGAGTCTCT
>CALGIR010000368.1 GCA_937915475.1 uncultured Bacteroidales bacterium | reverse complement strand
ACAATAAACAGAAGTTAGAAAAATCAACGAAATTAAGTTCGTAAAGTAGAATTAATAATATTGGATATCTACACTATCAGAACCAAAACTTTGAACAAGCGCTTAAGTTCTTTCACCAAGCCCTAGAGGTGAATATAACCGATAAAGACGAAAGGGGAGTTGCTGCAAGTAAAAGCAATATTGGTAATATTTATCGAAATATTGGCGAGTTCCGAAAAGGGCTAAATAATCACCACGAGGCTCTTGAAATAGCGCAAAAGCACAACGATAAACTTGGGACTATTTCCATTCTCATACAAATCTCTAAGGATTATATTCAGCTTAACAAACTAGATAGCGCGTTGATTTATGCTCAAAAAAGTCTTGCTTTAGCTAGAGATACAGAATTAAAAGGTGAAGAAAAGAATGCTATCGAGGTAATGATCAAAATTCATGAACAAACTGGAAATTACGTACAATTAGTAAAACACTACAAGCTACTTAACACCCTAAAAGACAGTATATATAAAATTGAAAAAGCAAATGTGTTAAGTCGTGCCCAGGTACTTCATGAACTAGAACAACAAACTAAAGAGAACGAGTTCTTAGTAAAAGAACAACAAATAAATTCCCAAAGAATAAGAATGCACTATTACCTACTTGTATTAGCAGGAGTATTGATAGCGATTACCATTGGGTTTGCAGTTTTCATTGTTTTTGCCACTACAAAAGTTAAACAAGCCAATAAAACCCTAATTCAAAAAAACAAGGAAATTTATTCGCAAAATGAGACCATACTGAACAAAGCAAAAGCACTTGATGAAAAAAATGATGAGCTTGAAAGTATCAACCAAATAAAAGATAAACTTATTTCTGTTATAGCCCACGATCTAAAAAACCCATTCAATAGTATTTCGGGATATTCAGAAGTTATCATTTCTGAATTTAATTCTTACTCCGAAAGTGAACTCCTGTCCTTCCTCCGCATCTTCCACGATAGTGCCATAAAAGGAAACATGCTTTTGGATAACCTATTGCAATGGTCCAGGTTACAAACCAAAACGTTGCAATTTGCTCCCGAGGAACAGAGTCTTTATAAACTTGTTGTGGATGAATTGCTTTTTGTTCAACATATTGCAAATGAGAAAGGTATTACCATCAGAACAAATATCGATAAAAACCTATCTGTTTTTGCTGATGCAAATATGCTAAAAACGGTTATCCGAAACTTGGTTTCAAACTCAATCAAATTCACACATAACAAAGGAACAGTTAATATATCTGGTCGGGCAAACAGTAATACTACATTAATAGAGGTATGCGATTCAGGAGTTGGCATTGAACAAAAAGTTATGGACAAACTCTTTAGCGGGCAATCGGGAGTTACCACACCAGGTGTGAGAGGTGAGGAAGGAACGGGGCTTGGTTTAATGATTTGTAAAGATTTTATCGATATGCATAAAGGTAAAATTTGGGCTGAAAGTCAATTGGGAAAGGGTACATCGATATTTGTTGAACTACCTAATAAGACGGAATAACTGTATTGTATAATCTCAGGGAAATACTCTAACTCAAGCAAATATCTCCCAGATATTTTTAACACTAGGTGAGTTTTATTGCTTTTTTGTCTGTTTTGCTTAACATTTCTTCAGAGTTTACAATCAGTTCGCATATATCAACAACCCAACATGTTACTTAACATACAGGCTTTTGGGCACCAACTATTTGAAATGTGAAAAACTTAATTTATGATTGTAAACGAATAAAATTACCCCGTTTTTTTGTAAGTATTTATATATCAACACTAAATTAATTATAACTATGATGACAGCAAAGGATTATATGGATCGTGAGAATAAGTATGGTGCACATAACTATGAACCAATTCCAGTAGTACTAGAAAAGGGAGAAGGAATTTACGTTTGGGATGTGGCTGGCAAAAAGTATTTTGATTTCCTTTCAGCTTATTCTGCAGTAAATCAAGGGCACTGCCATCCAAAAATTGTAAATGCTATGGTTGACCAAGCTAAAAAGCTTACCTTAACCTCTAGAGCATTCTACAACGATGTATTGGGTGAGTACGAAGAATATATTACAAAGTACTTTGGATACGATAAGGTTTTACCAATGAACACTGGTGCCGAGGCAGTAGAAACAGCCATTAAGCTTAGCCGCAAGTGGGGATATCAGAAAAAAAAGGTTAAGGATAATGAAGCCAAAATAATTGTTTGCCAAGATAACTTCCATGGCCGAACTACCACTATCGTGTCAATTAGTACCGATCCTGATGCTCGTGCAGATTACGGACCATATACTCCAGGCTTTATCACAATTCCTTACAACAATATTCCTGCATTGGAGAAAGCCCTTGAAGACAAAAATGTGGTAAGTTTCCTCCTTGAACCCATCCAGGGTGAGGCAGGTGTTTTTGTTCCCGATGAAGGCTACCTAAAAAAGGCATCAGAACTATGTAAAAAGAACAACGTTCTGTTCATGGCCGACGAAGTTCAAACGGGTATTGCCCGCACAGGCAAAATGCTAGCTTGTGACCACGAAAACGTACGCCCCGATATTCTAATCCTTGGTAAAGCTGTTTCTGGTGGTGTATTCCCTGTTTCAGCCGTATTATCAGATGACGATATAATGCTTTGCATTAAGCCCGGTCAGCATGGTTCTACCTTTGGTGGAAACCCCATTGCAGGTAAAGTAGCCATGGCCGCTCTTGAAGTGGTTAAGGATGAAAAATTAGCCGAGAACGCAGAGCGACTTGGTAAAATATTCCGAGAGGAATTCCGAAGCATCAAAAGCGATATGATTGAACTTGTTAGAGGAAAAGGTTTGCTTAATGCCGTGGTTATTCGCAACCAACCAGGCAAAACTGCTTTGGATGTATGTATCGCTATGGCAGAGAACGGTGTTCTTGCAAAGCCAACCCACGGTAACATTATCCGCTTTGCTCCTCCTTTAGTAATTACTGAAGAGCAACTTCGTGAGGCTATGGATAAAATAAAAGAGGTTTTTAAGAAGTTTGAATAATCCATTACTTTAGAATACCAAGCCGTTCCCGTTTGTGGAACGGCTTTTTTTATTAAAACTTAAATCTATTCCATATAACTAAAAACTCTCGCAGTTTTAAACCAACTTACATTATCAACATCTAATTAGTTTAAAAAAAAAAATATTTAATCATGAGGATAAAACTAATCTACCTAACTATGCTTCTTGCTTTTTTAAGTGCATGCAAAACACAAATAGATCAAAAAAAACCTGCTTTGGATATAAGCAACATGGATCTGTCTGTTGACCCTGGCGAAGATTTCTACTCGTACGCAAACGGTACTTGGATTAAAAATACAGTTATTCCAGAGGATAAGTCACGATATGGGTCATTTGATATCCTGCAGGAGGAAAACAATACTATTCTAAAGGATATTTTTGAAAAGGCTGTTAATAAAACTAATGCTGCAAAAGGAAGTAGCTGGCAAAAAGTTGGGGATTTCTTTTCCTCAGGAATGGATACCGAAGCCATAGAACTTAAGGGGATTGATCCTATTAGAGAGGAATTGGAGCAAATATCAGTCATATCAACTACTGATGAACTACAGAACCTTTTAGCCCAATTCCACAGCAATAGGATATCACCACTATTTAACGTTTATGCCTCACAGGATAGAAAAAACACTACGGAAATTATTATTAATCTTAGTCAAGGCGGACTTGGGCTACCCGACCGCGATTACTATACCGCAGATGATAACAGTTCGAAAGAACTTCGCAATGAATATCAACAGCACCTTAAGCAAACCTTCAATCTGTTAGGTTACGACGAGGAGCAGGCTAAAAAAAGTACTGCTGAAGTAATGGAGATTGAGACCAGACTTGCCAGTGTATCATTCACAAGGCTTGAGCGACGCGACCCGAACAGAACCTACAACAAGGTAAGCATTCAGGAAATGCAGCTAACCAGCCCCCTGTTCAATTGGCCAAACTACTTCACAAGCATTGGTATTAAAGTACCAAGCGAATTTGTAATAGATAACCCAAGGTTCTTTGGTGAAGTATCGGAAATGCTATCAGAAACGCCCCTCGATAGTTGGAAATCGTACCTTACCTGGAATGTGGTTAATCGATTCTCGTCCTTTCTTAGCTCATCGTTTGTGGATCAGCAATTCAATTTCTACGGAAAAATTCTATCGGGCAGCGAAGTGAATAAACCAAGATGGGAAAGAGTTGCAGGCGCTGCAAACATGGCCATTGGCGAACTGGTTGGTCAAACCTACGTAGAAGAAAACTTCTCACCTGAGGCTAAGAATAAGATGGTTGAACTTGTTTCAAACCTTAAGGCAGTTTATCGCAGTAGGATGCAGAACTTGGAATGGATGAGCGAAACCACCAAGGAAAGGGCTATTGCCAAGCTTGACGCAATGAATGTGAAGGTTGGATACCCCGATAAATGGAAAGATTATTCTGATTATGAGGTTACACCAAATTGCTATGCAACGAATATTAAGAATGCCCAAAAATTTGGATTTAGACAGAACATGAACAAATTGGGCAAACCTGTTGATAGAACCGAATGGTTTATGACCCCACAAACGGTAAACGCATACTATAGCCCAACCATGAACGAGATAGTTTTCCCCGCAGCAATCCTGCAGCCTCCCTTCTTTAACCTTTATGCCGATGATGCCGTTAACTACGGTGCCATTGGAGTGGTTATTGGTCACGAAATGACCCACGGGTTTGACGATCAAGGCAGAAAATATAATAAGGATGGGAACCTTGAAGAGTGGTGGGAGACTGAGGATTCCGACAAGTTTAATGAACTCACCCAAACCATTATCGACCAATACGAAGCCTTTGTTGCCATAGACGATATGCACCTAAATGGAAGTCTAACCCTTGGCGAAAACATTGCTGATTATGGTGGATTAACCATTTCGTACCATGCACTACAAAAATCTTTTGAGACAAATGGACGTACAAGGAATATAGATAATTTTACTCCCGAACAAAGATTCTTCCTATCGTACGCTAATGTATGGCGCCAGATTATACGTGATCAGGAACTTATACGCAGGGTTAAAGATGATCCGCACTCGCCCGGTAAGTTCAGGGTAAACGGTGCACTATTCAATATTAACGAATTTTACCAAGCATTCAATATTAAAGAAACCGATGCATTGTATAGGGCCCCTGAGGTAAGACCAACAATTTGGTAATTGCCACGTAGCCTATTGGAACACACAAGGCTCTACGAACTCTGCTTGTAGAGCCTTGTTTCGTTTATCTCAGATATCACTTGTTCTTCGCTGCTGGTAGGAACTTTACAGGTATTCCCAACACAAAGCCTAATCATATTATCATTTGCTGTGTACTTTGATATGGGTATTTCAGACTTTACATTTCTTAAGAATGGAAGCACATTGGGTCTATGGGTAGCTGCTAAAACCCTATTGAGCATTGACTTCCCTTTATCGCCACTCGAAAAAACCTGAGCTGGACCCAACTCCGAATTCAGGAGTAAACCTGCCCACTTATAAATATAGGGTCCACCATGCTCAACCTGTCCGCTAATGTTTGCCCCCATCTGCTTTGCCATATCGCCATAAACATCGTTTAAAAAATATGTACTTAACGTTTGCAGGTTATGACCCATTACAGCCCCTGACGAGGGAATAACGCCATCTCTCAATTCCATCTTCCGAACAATGGTATCACCATACTTTA
>CALGIR010000367.1 GCA_937915475.1 uncultured Bacteroidales bacterium | reverse complement strand
CAGAATAATTAACTTCGGTTGGATTTCTGAACAGCCTGCATTACTTTGCTAAGAGGAATATTGTATGCCTTCAACGCATCGGGATTTACGTCAATCTGATACTCTTGTATAAAGCCACCAATTGACGCTACTTCCGAAACGCCTTCGGTGGCGTTCAGTCCATATTTCACGTAAAAATCCTGTACTGTGCGAATTTCATGCAAATCCCAGCCTCCGGTGGGGCTACCGTTTTTATCGCGGCCTTCGCTGGTGTACCAGTAAACTTGCCCAAGCGCTGTTGCATCGGGACCCAAGGTGGGGTGAACGCCATCTGGTAGTAGGCTTGGTGGGAGTGAGTTTAATTTTTCGAGAATTCTCGACCGCGACCAGTAGAACTCAATATCCTCTTCGAAGATTATGTATATGCTAGAAAATCCAAAAATCGATGTGCTTCTTACTGATTTAACTCCTGGTATACCAAGCATATATGTGGTCAGGGGATACGAGATCTGATCATCAATATCTTGTGGTGATCGTCCATTCCATTCTGTGAATACAATTTGTTGATTTTCACCAATATCAGGTATAGCATCCACAGGAACAGGATCTGAGGGTAATGAACCAATTTGCCACCCAAAAGGTGCAGTTACTACTCCCCATGATATAAATCCAATTAGTATAAGGATGGTAATCAACCTGTTCTCTAAAAAATATTTTATAATTCTATTTAGCATAGAAATTCGTTTAATGAGTTTGCTAATAAATACTTCCCCGCACAAACTCTGCAGGGAAGTGAGAACTTAACTTTTTATGGTCTCTCGTATTTACAGCATGGGGGTAGTTTTTTGTAAACCCCATCCTCTGCTTTTTCCTTATCGGTATCATGACCAACCTTAGCAATGTTTTTATGTATGTCGGTTAGTTTAACTAATGTGGAATTAAAATCAATTTTTAGCATCTGGCTCTCCTTATCCCATGACGCTGATTTAACTCCCTCAATTTTCGCAGCATTTTCAATACGAGTTTTACACATTCCGCATTCCCCGTATACCTTAAATTCTGTTGATTTACTTTGCTCCTGAGCAATTTGAACTGAAAAACCTTGAGCAAACCAGAACATTAATACGGTAAGTGATAATGATATTTTAGTTAGCATAGTTGTATGATTTTAAAATTATTTAGAAAAAAAATCTATGTATTTTATAACCCTGTTGCATTTGCGAATGCCAAGGGTAGATTGAAATCCTATCAATGGATTAGACAACATCTTACTTTTAGTGAGCACTAATTTTTAGATGGAAAACTAAACGGGCTATTTAAAGCCTGTTTATATAAGATGTTAGCAGTACTAAAAATATAGAGACTCGTATAAGTAAGCAGGATAAATTCTTAAGCCCTGAAGGGTATTTTAAGGCATTGGTGTAGAATAACAATAGACCTGCCGAATCTTGGAGGAGGCAGATTTTTATTGTAAACTATTGACTTTGATATGGCTTTGGAGTAGTTGATTTCCTGAGCAATATCATAAATAGTAAAAAGAGATTGAATGGGGGCACTTAACCTATTGCTTTCAACAGTTAAGGTCTCGTTAAGGGTGAGCAGTTCAACCTCCGTTGTGCAGTTGCCACTTTCGCAATCACTATCTGCACAAGAGTTTTGATGGGTGTCGCTGCGGCAGACCGCTGGCTCGGGTATACTGGATGAGCAACAACTTTGCTCTAAAAAAACTAGTGTGTTGTTTTTTTCTTCTTCTATACTGCAATTACATAAATGATAAAAAATGCTAAGTCCACCCATTGCAAGTATTAGGTATCCGCTGAGTAAAATGGTTAATATGGATTTAGCAGTTTTCATGCTTAAAAAGAATGGTTACTTATGGCTATTTGCATTTTGCTTAATTGATTTTACAGCACACCCTGAAGCGTAGCAACCACCACAGAATGTGTTTTGCGCATTCTTGTTGGGTTTTAAGGCCTTATATAATCCCCAAACCATATAAACAATAGCACCAAAAACAGTTAGCAAGGCTAAAATATCTTGAATCATATTATTACAATCTTTAAAGTACTAAACGGATTGACGCTATATTTTGTTCAGTCAATTTTAGGTACATATTCTCTTAATCATGATTTAGACTTAGTATAAAGAGAAATATCATCTAAAGTACATACCGCAATACAATGGTTAGTAGCTTTGTAACTGCATTTATCACAGTTCTTCTAACTTGAAACAAGTTAATCATTAATATGGTATTAAACACATATCAGTGTTAGTTGAATAACAAAAATGAAGTTATCTTTGTGCTAACAACAGTTTAAATTATTTTTTTTTTAGTAAAATGCTAAAACGGGTTAATCATGAAGGTAAATGAGATTGCTAAGATTTTAGACGCAAAGATATTATGCGGTGAGGATAATCTTGATTTAGAATTTGAGTGTGCCTTTGCCTCCGATTTAATGAGTGATGTTTTGACTACACAAGCCGATGGAATGTTACTTTTAACAGGGTTAGCTAATGTTCAAACCATAAGAACCGCTGAAATGTCTGACATTCGAGGAGTGGTAATTGTACGCAACAAAGCTGTTTCCCAAGAAATGATTGACTTGGCCCGCGAAAACGATATTGTACTTTTCGCATGCAAAGTCTCAATGTTTAAAGCATCGGGTCTTTTGTACGAAAAAGGTTTAAAGCCATTGTTTTAAATGGGTAAAATGCGTTTATTTGTAAATTCACTACTTTAAGTAATAAAGCATGAAGTTTGAATATACTATTGAGGGGGGCGATTTTACACACACAGGGTACGCATCAAGCCAGGTTAAGAAAACTCTTAAACAGCTAAATGTCGACCCTAAACTCATTAAGCGTGTTGTGGTCTGTTTGTACGAAGCAGAGGTAAATGTGGTGGCTCATGCATATAGTGGTACTATTTTTATAGACATAAGTACAGATAAAATAGTGGTAAAACTTGTGGATAAAGGACCTGGTATCCCTGATATTGATTTGGCAATGCAAAAGGGGTATTCAACTGCTACTTCCGAGGTACGAGAAATGGGGTTTGGTGCCGGAATGGGGTTGCCAAATATTAAGAATAATGCCGATGAGTTTAATATAAAAAGTGAAGTTAACCAAGGAACCACTCTAGAGATAGCGGTTTTCTTAAATCAGCAATAACTCTTGCCCAGATGGAAAGCAAAAAATTTCATCACGCGTTAAAAATTTTAGAGGATGTGTGCATCGGATGCTCAAACTGTATGCGAGTTTGTCCTACTGAGGCATTACGGGTACGCAATGGGAAAGCCGTTTTGTACGAAAATCGCTGTATTGATTGTGGTGAGTGCTATAAAGTGTGTCCTGTAAATGCAATAATTATTGAGCAAGACGATTTTAACGATATTTTCAATTATAAACGTCGTGTTGCCCTCGTACCTGCAGTTCTGCTAGGGCAGTTTCCTACCGATGTTTCTCCTCAAGAGGTTTATAACACCTTAATTGAACTTGGTTTTACAGATGTTTTTGAGGTGGAAAGTTCAGCTGAGGTTCTAAAGAGTTTTATTAATAGTTATGTTTCCGATGATAGTAAACCCAAACCCGTAATCTCCTCGTTTTGTCCCGCCGTTGTCAGGCTAATTCAGGTGAAGTTTCCAGCGTTGGTCGACAATATAATGCTACTAAAACCTCCCCTTGATTTATCGGCCATATACTATAAGCAAATGCTTATAGACGAGGGTGTAAATGAAGCAGATATTGGCATATTTTACATAACCCCATGTGCAGCAAAAATAGCAGCAATTAAAAGTCCTGTTGGCGATGATTATTCCGAATTAAATGGAGTAATTAACATGGATGTTATATACAATAAGGTATTAAGGGTTATTAAGCAAAAAACACCCGATGAGGTAACAACTCCAAAGCCCTGCAGTATAAATCCTCAGAATATTTTATGGAGCTTAACAAACGGAGAGGCAAGTCAGGTTGAAGGACGATGCCTTGCCGTTGATAGCTTGCATAACGTAATCGATTTTCTCGAGAGAATTGAGAACGATGAGATTGCATATGTTGACTTTCTCGAGATAAGAACGTGTGATGAGGGTTGTGCTGGGGGAGTTCTTAATGCGGGGAATAGATTTTTAACGGTTGAACGGATTAAAAATAGGGTTAAAAATCTAAGTCTGCATCAATCCGATTCTCCAGCATCCAATAGTGAATGTTTCGATAAGTATATGCCCATTTTTGAGCAAAAAATAGCAGTTGAGCCGGTAAAACCTCGCAATATGCTTAAGCTTGATGAGGATATGGGCAAAGCCATGAAAAAAATGGAGCGCGTACAACGGATAATGAAGTTTTTACCGGGAATCGACTGTGGTTCGTGTGGGGCTCCATCATGCCAAGCTCTTGCCGAAGATATTGTACAGGGCAATGCGGCAATCTCTCATTGTATATTTATACAAAGAACAATGGAGCAGACCAGAAAATTGCACCCCGACCATTCATTCCGAATTATGGAAAGGATTTGGGGTAAGGACAGATTCTTCAAAAATAGCAAAAAGGCTAAGGGGCGTAAAAAACGTTAGGTGCTTGTTTAAACATGCTGTTAAATAAATTGTAATACTCAAAATAACTCAAAACTATGCAGGTTTCTGATATTGTAAATGCGCTAAACCTAACGGTATATAGCGGTAAATCTGGCCTAAACCGAGAGGTAGATGGTGGATATGTGTCTGACTTATTAAGTGATGTAATGGGGCATGCCGATACTGGAAACGTGTGGGTAACCCTTCAGAATCATAAAAACGTTATGGCTATAGCTTCTCTAAAAGATTTAGCAGCCATAATTTTGGTTAAGGGCATTGAGCCTGAGCCCGATACGCTCAGTCAGAGCAATGAAGAGCAGATACCTATCCTGGGAACCGATTTAGAAACATTTGAAGTTGTAGGGAAAATTTACGAACTACTTAACAGGTAGTTACATCCCTTTACTTATAAAATTTCATTGTATGTGATTTACCTTAATCTGTAATGCAAATTTATCGAGCCGATTTACATATTCATACCGTATTGTCGCCCTGTGGTGACTTGGATATGAGTCCGCGTAATATAGTGGAAACTGCCAAGGCTCGGAATATTGATATTATTGCCATAACCGACCATAATAGCACTCTTCATGGTCCTGTTATTAGAAAACTGGCCGAGCCCCTAGGTATTTCAGTTATATATGGAGCAGAAGTAACCACTCGTGAGGAGGCTCACTGTCTGTGTCTATTTGATACAGATGAGCAACGTGAAAAATTTCAGGAATATATCAACCTAAATTTGCCCAATTTCCCAAACGACTCCCAACGTTTTGGGTATCAGGTCGTAGTTAATGAGGATGACGAAATTTTGTATGAAATTGAACCTCTGCTTATTAATGGTTTAAGCGTAGGAATTAACGATATAGAGAAGACTGTTCACGGGTTAGGAGGTCTTTTTATCCCTGCCCATGTCGACAGGCCTAGGTATAGTTTAATCAGTCAGTTAGGGTTTGTGCCTCCTGATTTAAATTATGATGCTCTCGAAATATTTGGGAAAACTAACCCGGCCAATTTTCTGTCAGCAAACTCATACTTAAAAAACCCTGTTTTGATTAAAAATTCTGATGCACACTTTCTCGATCAACTTGGCGAAACCTTTACCACTTATCGAATGGCTGAACCAACGTTTAATGAGCTAGTAAAAGCCCTTAAAGGAGAAGATGGGAGACAAGTTTTGGGTTTCTAAAAAGGTCTTATTGCAGATAATTTAAAAGGAATATGAAAGAACTCTCGCTGCATATACTCGATATTGCACAGAACTCGATTGTTGCAGGTGCAAAAAAGATTGAGATCACCATTGTTGAAGATTCTAAGAATGATCTGCTGAGCATTGAATTAACCGACGATGGGAGTGGGATGAAACCCGAGGTTTTGGCTGGTGTGTTTGATCCTTATACCACCTCTAGAACAACGCGAAAGGTAGGCTTGGGTTTGCCGTTACTTAACGATGCATGTCGAAGTACAGGTGGAAAATTGTCCATTGAATCAGAGTTGGGAAAAGGGACTAAGGTAATTGCTACCCTTGGTTTAACCCATATTGACAGGCAACCTCTGGGAGATATTGCCGGAGTTGTCGTAATTCTTATTATTGCAAATCCTCAATTAAGATTTATCTATTCCCATTCTAAGGATGATAATTTATTCTCTTTGGATACCGATGAGGTGAAAGAAGTTTTGGATGGTGTGCCTATTGAAACTCCTGAGGTAGGGAAAATGATAAAGGAGATGATTAGTTCGAGTTTAGAAGAGTTATAAATAACCAACCTAGGTTATATAACATAAGCCTTTTACCGGATATATGTTACATATTAAATAATTTTGAGCCTCAAAAGTTACAATTCGATTGTTAATCAATTAACACATAAACCAAGGAGATTAAAATTATGACAAAAGTAAAATCGTTGGCCGACCTTAAAAAGATGAAGGATAGCCTTCAGTCGAAGGTTGACCTCAGGGAAAAAGGTGAGAATCCTGAGAGCCGCGTACAGATAAAAGTTGCCATGGCGACTTGCGGTATTGCTTCTGGAGCCAAAACCGTTATGGAGTTCTTTATCGACGAACTTGCAAAGAGAAGTATTGATTCAGTAGTTACCCAAACTGGATGCATGGGCTATTGTTATGCAGAACCTACCATTGAGGTGAAATTGCCGAACCAAGAGCCTGTTGTTTTTGGTTACGTTGACAAGAAAAAAGCCGATGAAATTATTGAGAAATACATTAAAAACGGCGAGTTGGTTGAAGGGATTATTCCTGTAAACTATAACACAATAGAAAATAAATAACCGTTAAAAGAGAATAGATAATGGCAAAATATAAATCGCACCTACTCGTTTGCGGAGGAACCGGATGCATGGCTTCAGAGAGCGATTCCATTGCTGATAGCCTAAAGGCGGAACTGGCTAAAAATGGTCTCGAAAACGAGGTTCAGGTGATTCTTACGGGTTGCTTTGGATTCTGCGAAAAGGGTCCTATTGTTAAAGTATTGCCCGACAATACATTTTACACCGAGGTAAAGACAGCCGATGCTGCTGAGATAGTTGCAGAGCACTTAATTAAGGGTCGTAAAGTAGATCGCTTACTTTATACCGATCCTACTAATAAAGAGCATGTGAGCGACTCTAAGCACATGGGTTTCTACCAAAAACAAATTCGTATTGCTCTTCGTAACTGTGGAGTTGTTGACCCTGAAAACATTGACGAGTATATTGCTCGTGAAGGATATCAGGCTCTAGGGATGGTATTTGAAATGGGAGCAGAGACAGCGATTGATGTGCTAAAAAAGTCAGGTCTACGTGGTCGTGGAGGTGGAGGTTTTCCTACTGGATTAAAATGGGAGTTTGCTTTAAAAAACAAAGCCGATCAGAAATATGTAATCTGTAATGCCGATGAGGGAGACCCAGGTGCATTTATGGATCGTTCAATCCTTGAGGGTGACCCACACTCTGTTATTGAGGCTATGATAATTAACGGTTTCTGTATAGGTTCAGATAAGGGACTGGTATACATACGTGCAGAGTATCCTCTTGCAATTAAAAGGTTAATCACAGCTCTTAATCAGGCACGTGAGTATGGCCTTTTAGGAAAAGACATCCTGGGTAGTGGATTCGATTTCGATATTGAGATTCGTTACGGCGCAGGAGCTTTTGTTTGTGGTGAGGAAACTGCCCTTATCCAGTCAATGCAAGGTGATAGAGGTGAGCCTACCGTTAAACCACCTTTCCCTGCCGAAAAAGGATATCTTGACAAACCATCAAATGTTAATAACGTAGAAACGTACGCTAACGTACCCGTGATTTTCCTTAAAGGCCATGAGTGGTTCTCGTCAATTGGAACTGAAAAATCAAAAGGAACTAAAGTATTTGCCCTTGCAGGTAAAATTAATAACGTAGGTCTTATTGAGGTGCCAATGGGAATTACACTTCGCGAAATTATTTACGAGATTGGCGGAGGAATTAAGGATGGTAAAAAGTTTAAAGCAGTTCAAACTGGTGGTCCATCAGGGGGGTGCTTAACTGAAAAGCATCTTGATACAAAAATTGATTACGACAATCTTCTTGCATCGGGTTCAATGATGGGATCAGGTGGAATGATTGTTTTGGATGAGGACGACTGTATAGTTTCTGTAGCTAAATTTTACCTCGAATTTACTGTTGAGGAAAGTTGCGGGAAATGTTCTCCTTGTCGTATTGGTAATAAGCGCTTACATGAGTTACTTGGTCGTATCACTGAGGGCAAGGGAACCATGGAAGACCTCGATAGGCTTCGTAATCTTGGTGAAGTGATTAAGGATACATCGCTTTGTGGTCTTGGTCAAACTTCTCCAAACCCAGTGCTTTCAACCATTGATAACTTTTATGATGAGTATGTTGAGCATGTTAAGGATCACAAGTGCCGTGCAGGTCAGTGTAAATCACTTATGCAGCATGTAATCGATCAGGAAGCTTGTATTGGCTGTACTGCTTGCGTAAGAGTTTGTCCGGTGAATGCAATTAGTGGCGAACGTAAGAAGCCCCACTTTATCGATTCTAGTATCTGTATTAATTGTGGTGCTTGTGTGGAGAAGTGTAAATTTAGTGCCATTAACGTTATATAAATAGGGAGTAAGATAAATGGAAACAGTAAAACTTACCATAGATAATAAAGTAGTTGAAGTTCCCAAAGGGACTACAATCTACAAAGCTGCCAAGGGGTTAGGAATTAGTATCCCTGTACTCTGTTATATGGAGCTTAAAGATCTAAATATTGAAAACAAACCTGCTGGTTGCCGTATTTGTGTTGTTGAAGTAGAGGGACGTAGAAACCTAGCTCCTTCATGTTCAACAGACTGTACCGAGGGTATGGTGGTAAAAACACATACCATGCGTGTTATTAACGCCCGCAGAACTATTTTGGAACTCATTTTGAGCGATCACCCAAAGGATTGTTTGATTTGTGCCAAGAGTGGTCATTGTGAACTACAGGATATGGCCATAAAGTTAGGTGTACGTAATATTCCAGGTCAGGAGTATGCCGAGATGAGTACTTATAGAATGGATACATCGCCCTCAATTATTCGCGAGCTCGACAAGTGTATTATGTGTCGTAGATGTGAAATGATGTGTAACGATGTACAAACTGTGGGTGCCCTTAATGCGTTTAACCGTGGGTTCCAAGCGGCAGTGGCTCCTGCTTTCGAGCAAGACCTTGATAAGTCGCCCTGTACATACTGCGGACAGTGTGTTGCAGTATGCCCAACTGGTGCACTAACTGAGGTTGATCATACTCCAAAGGTGATTCGTGCTCTTGCTGATCCAACCAAAACAGTAATAGTTCAAACTGCACCAGCAGTACGCGTTGCTTTAGGTGAGGAGTTTGGAATGAAGCCGGGTACTATTGTTACTGGAAAAATGGTGAATGCTCTTCGTCAAATAGGTTTCGACCATGTGTTTGATACTGACTTTGCTGCTGACTTAACTATTATGGAGGAGGGTACTGAACTTCTGGATCGCTTAACCCGTCATTTAGGTGGTGATAAAGATGTGAAATTACCTATACTTACTAGTTGCTGCCCAGCTTGGGTGAATTTCTTTGAGCACAATTTTAGCGATATGCTTGATGTTCCATCTACAGCAAAATCGCCACAGCAAATGTTTGGAGCTATTGCCAAAACGTATTTTGCCGATAAGCTTAACATTAAGCGCGAAGATATGGTAGTGGTTTCAGTTATGCCCTGCCTTGCCAAGAAATACGAAGCACAGCGCGATGAGTTTAAGGTGAATGGAAATCCAGATGTGGATTTATCAATATCTACTCGTGAACTGGCACATCTTATAAAAGAGTTCAACATCAACCTTGCCGATCTTGAAGATGAAGATTTCGATAGGCCAATGGGTGAATCAACTGGTGCCGCTGTTATTTTTGGGGCTACAGGCGGTGTTATTGAAGCAGCTACACGTACAGCATACGAATTGCAAACTGGTAAAAAATTGGAAAAAATTGATTTCAAACAGCTGCGCGGAATGGAAGGAATTCGTTCAGCAACTGTTGATTTCAACGGACTGCCAATCAATATTGGTATTGCTCACGGCCTGGCTAATGCACGTCAACTACTTGAAGAGGTACGTAGCGGGAAGGCAAATTACCATGCAATTGAGGTAATGGCATGTCCTGGTGGATGTATCGGTGGAGGTGGTCAACCGCTTCACCATGGTGATGGCGACATTATTAAAGCTCGTTTTGATGCTATTTACCGTGAGGATGCTGGAAAGCCAATTAGAAAATCGCATGAGAACCCCTATATCATAAAACTTTATGAGGAGTTCCTTGGCAAGCCAATGAGCGAGAAGGCACACCAGTTACTGCATACCCATTATTTTGATAAAGGAACTAAGGATGTTTATATTAAATTGGAGGATTAGTCATGTCACATGTTAAAGTTGAGCTAAAAAAGGAGGATGTTGTCAAGCTCAAGGAGATTTGCAAATCCTTCGACAATAAAGGTGGAGAATTAATAAACGTGCTACACCAAGCACAAACTCACTTTGGTTATTTGCCTGCAGAGGTTCAGGAGATAATAGCGTATGAGCTAAATATTGCTACCGCTAAAGTTTATGGAGTTGTAACTTTTTACTCCTTCTTTTCCATGACCCCCAAAGGGAAGCACCCAATTAGTATATGTACTGGCACAGCGTGTTATGTAAGGGGAGCCGAGAAAGTAGTAGATGAGTTTAAAAAATTACTTAATCTTAATGTTGGCGAAACCACACCCGACGGAAAGTTTTCATTGGGATGCCTTCGTTGTGTTGGCGCATGCGGCCTAGCACCTGTTGTACTTATAGGTGAGAAAGTTTACGGCCGTGTTTCACCTGCTGGCGTAGCCGATATACTTAAGGAATACGAATAGATTTCCTGTGTGTAATATTTAACGACCCAGTAAAAGTATTTGCTGGGTCGTTTTTTTATACTTTTGTTTCAGATTGGGTAAATCTCATTTTTTTGATTCACCATAATTGCTATTTTTGTAATCTATAAGTTGCTTAGTAAATAACTAATTAAAAAACAGAATAAAATGAATAATGCAATTTACAATTTTCCAATACCGGAGAATGAAAGAATTTACGATTATTTTAAAGGTAGCCCAGAGCGGATTGCTCTGGAGGCTGAGCTGAAAAGGCAGTCTTCTATTGAAATTGAAATTCCTCTAATTATTGGGGGTAAGGAGATTCGTACAGGCGATATTGGTAAAGTTGTTATGCCTCATAACCATGGTCATGTTTTGGCTACTTATCATAAAGCAACAGCCAAAGAGGTTAACATGGCTATTGAAAGCGCTGTGGAAGCGCATAAAATTTGGTCAAACCTATCGTGGACCGTAAGAGGTTCTATTATACTGAAAGCAGCAGACCTAATTGCTACAAAATATCGCTATCTTATTAGTGCCTCAACAATGCTTGGGCAGGGAAAGAATATTTACCAATCAGAGATTGATTCAGTTTGCGAGTTAATTGATTTCTTGAAATTCAATGCCTATTTTGCAAGTAATATCTATGGCATGCAACCCAAATCAGGACACAACCACCTAAACAAGATGGAGTTTAGGCCACTTGAGGGTTTTGTTTTTTCCGTTAGTCCCTTTAACTTTACTGCAATTGCTGCAAACTTGAATATGGCTCCCGTAATGATGGGTAATACAACAGTTTGGAAACCAGCAACCACTGCTTTACTTTCTAATTACTACTTAATGCAAGTATTTATGGAGGCTGGCTTGCCTGCTGGGGTAATCAATTTTGTACCAGGTAGTGGCCCAGTTATTGGCAACGAGGTATTAAATTCGCCCGATTTAGCTGGTATTCACTTTACAGGTTCAAACGGTACATTTAATTTTTTATGGCAAGGCGTAGCAAATAATTTAAATAAGTATAAGTCATATCCTCGTTTAGTAGGTGAGACAGGAGGTAAAGACTTTATTTTTGTTCACCCAACGGCGGATACTTTTGATGTAGCTTTAAATGCAGTACGAGGGTCGTTTGAGTTCCAAGGACAAAAGTGTTCTGCAGCTTCTCGTATGTATGCTCCCAAATCTCTTTGGCCAAGCATTAAGAAGCAGATGATAGAAATGACAGATGATATTACGGTTGGAGAAGTAACCGACCCTAATAACTTTGTAAATGCTGTAATTGATGAGAAAGCATTTGATTTAATTGCAAGCTATATCGATTTTGCCAAGGAATCTAAGGAAGCTGAAGTAATTATAGGTGGAACTTATGATAAATCCAAAGGATATTTCGTTCAACCAACCGTTATTGTAACTACCAATCCTCATTTCAAATCCATGCAAGAGGAGATCTTCGGCCCCGTTCTTACCGTTTATGTATACGAGGATAAGGATTTGGATAAAGCAGTTGAACTTTGCGACACAACATCACCCTATGGTCTTACAGGTGCAATTTTTGGTAGGGATAGGGTAGCATTGGAAGATTTATGCTCAAAATTCCGTTATGCCGCGGGTAACTTTTATATTAACGATAAACCAACTGGTGCAATTGTTGGACTTCAACCCTTTGGCGGTTCACGCGCATCAGGAACAAACGATAAGGCCGGTGGTGAGTTTAATCTCTTAAGATGGGTAAGCCCCCGTACCATTAAGGAAACTTTTGTCCCTGCAACTGATTATCGTTATCCTTATATGATGGAGTAAAATAGTAGTAGGACTGGTATACGGATAAGAAGAACCCTATTCTATTTAGATTTTACGATAAATTAAGTTTCTAAACTTTGCAAGCGTTGGCTGAATTTTAGCCAGCGCTTTTTTTACAAGATTTTAGGTCAATTTTTTTTAGGACAACCAATAAAAAGTTGATATTCATCAAAATAATAGCAAAAAAACAGCTTGCTATTAAAATAAAGCGTACTTTCGTAGCGATTTACAAACTAATTAATTTCAATACTTAATTTTTAAACATGAACATTTTTTGTGGAAGTCTTCCTTTTCGACTACAAGAGTCTGAGTTAAAGGAGTTTTTTGAAGAGTACGGCGAAGTATCGGCAGCCAGAATTATAACCGATAAGTTCTCTGGAAGAAGTAAAGGGTTTGGTTTTATTGAAATGCCCGATGATGAACAAGCCAAAAAAGCAATCGAGGAACTTGATGGTGCTGAGGTTGACGGTCGTACAATTGTAGTTAACCAGGCTGAGGAAAGAAAAGACACCAGAGGTGGTGGAAACCAACGTGGAGGTGGCGGAGGCTACGGCCGTGGTGGTGATTCTAGGGGTCAAGGACGTAGGTCTGACTACTAGTATAGCTTTATCGTTCTAATAGTTTTGTGTCTGATAATCTTGCGAGTAGAGCAAGGTTTAACGTTATCTAGATTCGACGAATTATTTGTGTCCATATAGTATTCAGCATTTGCTGTTTTGAGTTTACAAAGGGTTGGCTATTAAAGCTAACCCTTTTTTGGTATGTCGGGCATGGTAATAAGCTTGCAGGGTGTAAGTCTCTGTATGTGCCGAGTTGATAGGAAACATTAGCGATTGGCAAGGGTGTCCAGAGTGATTTGGAATCTGAAGACTGTAAGTTCTCTGCATTTTCACACATTGGATTTATAAACCGATAGTCATATAGCCTTATTTCAACTGCCCGCTGGTTCTTGTTAATTTGTTGCTATCCCGCAAGTAGATTTTAGGTGCACCCACTATTTATTCAGCCTTGTTACTTGTCTCATACTATAAGGATAGGTAAGTACTACTGAAAACTACAATTGCGCATTGCAGCATTACCCAACCTTAAGGCCTTAAATCTGATATTGACGGTCTAAAACTTTGTGGAAAGCTGTTATATTATTAGCTTACAGAAGGGAGATGTTTTATATCATCCAATTTTCAGTATAGTAAAATATGTTCATAGTTAAAAACATCGTATCTTTGTGGTGTAGTTCTATTTATAGATGTAACGGGCAGAGTTTTGATGATGTAAATCATGCGTTATTTTGTCTGTGAACGAAACAAAAATGAAAGAACTACGTTTTACAATTGTAACGAAGCCTGATTTTAGGGTTTATAGTTGGTTTCAGGTTAGTTGTTTTTTAGGTTAATTTTTTTAGGGTGTGAAACCGGGTCTGAGGAGGCCCGGTTTCTTTTTTTATAGTCACATGTTGTGTTTAGCTTTTGCTATATTTGTGTATTACTAATATTAATATGGGCAAAGAGCAATTCTCAATTTTAACCCTTATTTCCATCTTTCTGTTTTCTTGCGCTAGACTTGAGCAGGGTG
>CALGIR010000366.1 GCA_937915475.1 uncultured Bacteroidales bacterium | reverse complement strand
GACACGAACTCCCGTTTCCATAATTTTAAATGGCCTGGGTTTTTCTTTAAAAGCGGTAATGGCAAGCTTAACGGGCCATTTTTGCTCCATTGTTACGTCAATATTGTTACCATCGTTATCGGTTATAACAGCAATGGTTTCGTTTACTAAGTAACTCCCGCTATCAACTACCGATTTTACGGTATAAGAACCTTTTAGCTTAAATGGTACCATTATTTTGTGGCTAGCCCAGTTTTCAGGTACCTCACCAAGCCAATCGCCAGCAATAACAGTATCGCCTGGTTTAGCAATAGGTGTAAACTGCCATTCAACATCGTAATCCAGAGCATCGGTGTAGTCACCTGCCTTTAGGAACACGCCATCCATTTTTGCCAAATCGTGCTGCAGACCATCGTAGTTTTTCGAAAGTAAACCTGGTCCGAGGGTTGCTTCAAGCATATGCCCTTCAAATTCAACGGCATTATTAACCATAAGCCCACGCGTACTCTCGAATACCTGAACGTAGGCAAACTTACCGGTAATCTTAATTACCTCAGCCATAAGTTTGGTTTCACCGTGGTAAATGTAACATATCTCGTTTTGCGCAACGGGGCCATCAACCTCAACGGTTACAAGGTTGGCGATAATGCCTGTTACTTTTCCTTTGGTTTTCATTTATTTATATTTTGATTAAATATATCGTTGCTATTGTTCAAATTCTTTGGGAAGCTCGTATGTTTTGCGAATGTCGGCTACCAGTTTTTTAAACATTTCGGCACCTATCTTACTATCGAGCTTACTCCAGCGGTAAACAATGCCCGCTTTTACAAGGAAAGCCAGAACTTTATTGATATTGAAATAATCGAATGTTGTAATCTCATCTGCCATATCCCATTTAAGCATATCGAGACGGCGTTCTCTTTCTATTATATCAGTTTGTTCCGTAATCTGGAGCAATGGCTCAAGGAAATCAATTTCTTGTTTTAAACCAAAATCAGCTGCCTGACTACGAGTTAAAGCCTCAACAAACTCGCCTTTGCCAACCATTTGTGGGGTAATATCGGAGTCATCATTCCGACAATTTATAGCAGACAAAGTATTGTTGAAAAGTAAAAGGAAACTGTACCATTCTTTTAAAAAACGATTTTCGAAAAGTTTTACGTGTTCATAAAAAATCTCTTGAAACTTCACCTCGGGAATTTTTTCAATTTCATCAGTGTGGTACAAATCATTTTCTTCAAGTTCCTCATCATCGTTTTCGTCTTTCCCTTTAAATGACTTGTAAAACTTTTGGATGTACTTGGGAAACACTTCAAGGTGTTCCTCAAATTCCTTGTATAAATCCTGAGGAAATTTACCTAAGGGATTAAATTCCTGAGTTCGTTCAAATATGAAGTTTTGAAAGTTTTCATTATCGTATTCGAGAAATAATTGTTCTACCAACTTGTAATCGTTGGGATGAATGTTCTCCTTAATCTCATCCTTTAACTTAACAAGATCAAAACTCTTCTGATCCTGATCAATAAACAGATCAGGTAAGCCCGCAATAAGGTAGTAGTATTCTCTTGCCATTCTACTTCCCTCCAAAGAGCATTTCAATGATACGTGGACGCATATACTCCCTAAACAAGTTTTCAAAGTCCTTATCGGAAAAACTGATGAAGTAACTCCCATCCTTAGGACCAATTTTAAATCCGTACCTAATATTCTTATCAGGAACAATCTCAAATTTTTGATTTAGGGTGGCCATTACCTTTGTTGAAAGGTACTCCTTTAGCTCTTTTTCATTAGCAGCAGGAACTAAAACGTTAAGTGCAATTTGATCCGTTGAACTGGGATTCCAGTTCTTAATGGCAGTTTCAATAATCATTTTAATGAATTCGGTATCCTTAAGAGCATCAATAAGGGGAGCCTGTATAACCTTGGTCTCTATCAGCTTAGAAATATCAACTTTTAAGGCACTAACAACCTGTTTTGCGGAGATTCCAATCTCGGTTTCAACATTTTTTTTCAGATCTTCGGACTCCTTTTTTGCTTGCGCAACAATTTGTTCGGCATGCTTTTTTGCATCAGCAATAATCTTCGAGGCATCCTCTTTGGCCTTATTCACCAACTGGCTTGCCTCTTCTGTTCCTTTTGTTAAGCCCTCGTTGTAAATTTTCTCAGTGAGCTCTTGAAGTTTGTTCTGCATAACTTTTCCTCCAAATAGGTTATACTATAAATTTAGTATTAATATTTATTCTCGTTCACATTATTTTGTAAATGTCAATTTAACGCTAACAAAAATAATTTTTTTTAGCTGATTACAATGTGATTAATCTCATTTATTTACCCTTTTAACTAAAAATAATTAATGCAGTTTATAAACATACGCTATAGTGCACTGAATAATAGTCTTTTAAGTAGACCTGCTTTGTTATTTAGATAACAAGGTGTTTTTAAAGATATTTTATTGTTGTGGTCAGACTTAAAACTGCTCATAAATATTTTTATATGCGTTCGAAGAATTATTGATGATATTTAGTCGTAATTTAAAAATAGTTACATTATTTGTGTTGTAGTTTTTATTAAACTTTCTACAATCTTACTGATATCTTTTGTATTTTCACCAGAGTTTAACTTTAATTACTGAATGAAAAGACACTAAATGCTTTTATCAATAAATCTTCAATCTTAATTGCTAACTACAACACATTAATGTCATTAGTACGTTTTACTATTTCCGAAATAGTTTTTTACTATTTAATGATTATTATTAGAAACATAGTGTCAAAAGAACTTGGTAGTATTTCTATACCAGAACATAAGAAGCATGATGCCCATATTCTCAGCTACACTTCTGTTATAAGAAGAGTAGACTATATACTGAGTAAGTAGTTTTGTTTTTATTAATAGTTTTTAACATTCTTAATTTAACATTTTATGAACGAATCGCTGCTAAAGTCCTTAATTCGCCTTTTTATAATCATCATTAATTCAGAAAAGGGTAAAATTTCTGAATCTGCCTTAAAAGTGATTGCAAACTTTTTAAAGGTTGAATTTAGCAGCGATCAGGTTGATAAGTATTTAAACGATATTGGACTAGCTGAGAACCAAAAACAGCTTAAAATCACAAAGAATAAAGAGTTAAACGAAAACCTGATTTTTGATAGCATTGATGAAATCTGCAATTTAATAAACACAGAATTTGAGCAGCACCAAAAGATTTGGATTATTCTTCAGCTCATAGAGTTTGTCTCTGATACTGGATATCTTTCACTTCAAGAGTTCGGTCTTATTAAGCATATTGCCAGCATGTTATATATGCCGGAAGATGAATTTTTTAACGGTAAAAACTTCATTATAGCGAATACCCCAGCAGAGATTCCTGCAAATCCTCAGGTTATATCATATTATGGTAGTTCAAGTCTGCACCCAAGCAGCGATATCCAAAAATTCCAGCATGCTAATCTTCAAGGAATTATATTTTTTCTTCATATCCCTAGCACAAATACATTACTGGTAAAATATTTTGGAGACAGTAATATTTTTCTGAATAGTAAAACATTAAAGCCTGGTCGTACCTATATTTTTGGAGCAGGAGGTGTTATTAGAGGCCCTAGGATTAAACCAATCTACTTCAGCTTTATTGCGGGTACATTCTTTCAATCGTGGAACAAGACAAGCATAAGGATAACTGCTGAAGAAATAGAGTACAAGCATAAAGGTAGCAAAGATGGTGTTTATCCGTTTACCTTAGATGCTTATTCGGGGCAGTTTATTGCAATTATGGGGGGGAGCGGCGTGGGAAAGTCAACACTACTAAATTTGTTGAACGGTAATTTAAACCCATACGCAGGAAGAATACTTATCAACGGGCACAACTTGAAGAAGGAGAAAAATTTATTAAAAAAGGTTATAGGATATGTTCCTCAAGATGATCTGCTGGTGGAGGATTTAACCGTATTCCAAAACCTGTATTTTGGGGCAAAGTTTTGCTTTAGCCAAAAGAGCGAGAAGGATATTGTGGAGCTTGTAGATAGTACTCTTAAGGATTTTGATCTGATGGAGGCACGTAACCTTAAAGTAGGCAACCCGTTGAACAAATTCATTAGCGGGGGACAGCGAAAAAGGCTAAACATTGCAATGGAGCTTATTCGCGAGCCTGCAATCCTCCTTGTAGATGAACCAACATCGGGGCTCTCCTCTTTTGATTCGGAGCGGATAATCCTCATGCTTAAGAGACAGACCTTTAAAGGGAAAGTAGTAATAGTGAATGTCCATCAGCCATCGTCAGATATTTACAAACTATTTGATAAAGTTGTGGTAATGGATCAAGGAGGAAGAACCATATACCAAGGAAACCCGATGGATGCCATTGTTTACTTTAGGCATGAGGGGCAATTTTTTAAGGCTGATGAATGTGAATGTATATGCTGCGGAAATGTAAATACTGAGCAGATACTAAGGGTGGTTGAAGCGCGCGTTGTGAACGAATACGGTACACTTACGCGCAAGAGAAAGCGCACGGCTTCTGAATGGTATGAACTGTACCTAAAAAGAGTTCAGCCAAGAATTTACCCAAAATCATACACAGATAAGCACAGCCTCCCTCCCAACAACTTTAATACTCCAAACAGGTGGCAGCAGAGCAAACTTTTTTTCCGCCGAAATGTGCTTAGCAAATTGGCAAACAAACAATTTATGCTAATCGCATTGTTACAGGCTCCTTTATTGGCTTTACTGTTAAGTTTCTTCTCGAAATTTATAAGCGGAACACTAAATAATCCAAACGAGTACATTTTTAGCCTAAACGCTAATATTCCAAGCTATTTCTTTATGAGCGTAATTGCATCGCTTTTTATGGGGCTTATTATTAGTGCCGAAGAGATAATAAAGGATAAAAAGGTGCGGCAAAGAGAAAAATTTCTCAATCTCAGCTATTTCAGTTACATCAATTCAAAGATCATAACACTTGCCATTTTTTCGGCTATTCAAACCCTTTTTTTTGTTACCATTGGTAGCCATATATTGGAAATTAAAGGGTTGTTCTTCAGTCAATGGGCAATTCTCTTTTTAACAGCGCTATGCGGAAACCTTATTGGGTTAAACATATCGGCTGCACTTAATTCTGTAGTAACTATATATATAACTATACCGCTAATTATTATTCCTATGCTGCTCCTTAGCGGTATTGTGGTAGATTATGATAAGCTGCACTACTCCATAAAGCATCCCGAGTATGTGCCCGCTGTAGGCGACATGAACCCCGCACGATGGTCATATGAAGCACTGTGCGTTAACCAGTTTAAAAACAATAGGTTTAATCGACATTTTTTTGATTTAGAGCAGGATATTAGTAATAATGCATACTATTCCTTGTTGCTAATCCCAAGGCTGCAAGCTATTACCCACGAAGCATCAAGCAGTATTTACAGCCAAAAAATCACATCAGTTACACGAAATGACCTGAACCTTATAAACAAAGAAATTGAGCGCTTATTAGAATATCCATCACTTAATCAATACAAAGGAAAAGCCGCTAATTTGGAGTTTAACCCTACATCCATATCGCACAAAGAGATTGAGCAGATAGAGAGTTTTTTGAAAGAAATTCGACAAGTTTTGCAGGAAAAACAGAGAGATGCAATTAAGAAAAGGGATTCGATTTATGTTGCCCTAACCCAACTTTTAGGCAGTGATGAGAGTGTACATGCACTTAAAAGAGACTATCATAATAATGCATTAGAAGATATTATGCTTGGAAAAAACACCGTTGAAAAAATCGCTATTTATCCACATAGAATAATAAGAAAATATAACCTAGCCCATGCTCTGCCTACATCGAAAAGCGGGAGGGCTCATCTCTTTGCTCCCTCAAAAAGAATAGGCAATACCCTTATTGATACTGTTTGGTTTAATGCGTTAACACTTTTCATCTTTACACTCATGCTCTACGTTGCATTATTAACCAATATGCTTAGAGCAATAAATCAATACTTAGAGCGGTTTAAATTCCGTAGATTGGCTAAACGGATTGCAAGGTATGTTCCAAAATAGGACTAATTTTATACTCGTTATTGTGTATTACTTTTTTAATCTCTAATTTTATTAAAAATAATTTGCCTATCATGAAACTTGGGTTGATGAACAAGAACGAGTGTATTAATTTCGTAGAGTTTAATATAACAGGTACCAACGAGCGTTACAATAAGTGCGACGACGAGTCATTGTTTCTAAACGCTAATATTTTCAATATTTTTGTAGGATGCTTTGAGCGGAGTAATCACCTTTTTGATACTGTAGGATCGGCATTGTTTGATATCCGAAAAATAATACCACTTAAAAATGAATTAGATGCCAACCGTGAAAATCTTACTCTAATTGAATCCATCGATGAGTTTAAAAATTATATAACAGGCATATTTCTTGGCAAAGACCTTATAATAGATCTTGCGAAAGCAGATCCATTATGGAAACAACGCTGGAAATTTTACCTTAGAAGGCTTGTGGTGATAAACAGAGAACTTATTGCACTAGTTGATAGGTGTATTGAAGAGGAGAAAATTCTCTGGTTTATTGGTTATTAGGAGTATTAAAACCTATTTTACTCCATTTTATCATCATTTTATTATCCCCATTATTTAGTATGGTGTAGGCACTGTACTCTCTGCGTAGATTGTAACTATTCCTTATTAACTCAAATTTTTCAGGATATTTTTTTAATTCTTTACTATCGTTTACTATTGAGTAAACCCTATTAAACAATTTGTTGTAATCTAACATATTATTCTGCATAAACTTGTCTATGCTTATTTCATGCATCTCTTTAATATCTTTTGTGCCTAGTTTAACGCTATTGATGTTTAAACCAAAATGTTTAGACAATGATTCAACAACCATTCGGGTAGCATTAACCTTACCTTCAAGACTATAGCCTGCAATATGGGGTGTTGCAATGTGAACTTTTTGCAGAAGTTGGGCATTAGGATGTGGCTCGTTTTCCCATACATCTAAGCCAATTAATAAGTTCTTAGTTGCCAATTGGTTCAATAGTGCATTTTCATCAATAACTCCGCCTCTTGAACTGTTTAGCAATATCGCATTGGGTTTTAACTTTGATAAAACCTCATGGTTTACCATGTGCTGGGTTTTGTACCTGTCCTTAAAGGTTAAAGGAACATGCAACGACACTATATCGCTTTGGCTGGCAATCTGGTTAAGCGACACAAAATGGTTACAGCCTTCTTTTTCTTCTCTTGGTGGATCACACTGCAAAATATTGAATCCTAGCGTTTGTGCCGATTCAGTTAAGCGTTGACCAATGTTCCCAACCCCAACAATACCAAGAGTTATGGAACTTAAATCAGCGTATTCACCTTTATTTAACAACGAAAAAATTGCCGATAGCACCCACTGGGTGACCGCACCAGCATTACACCCTGGAGCGCTAATTACTTTAATGCCTTTGGTATTACAGTATTCTAAGTCAATATGATCGGTACCTATTGATGCTGTGGCAATAACAGAAACTCTAGAATTTTCCAACAACTCTTTGTTACAGATAGTTCTAGTTCTAATAATGAGGATATCGGCATCTTTAATCTGGATTTCCCCAATTTCATTACCTTTTAGGTATTCAACTTTATACGAGTACGCCTCGAATACACCATTTAGGTAGGGAATATCTTTGTCGGCTACTATTCTCATGTTATGCTTTAATATTTGACAGTATAGTTATTTAATCAATGCTCCAATCAACAGCATTTATTCCATTATCAATCAGTATCTTATTAGCCCTAGAAAAATGCTTGCAACCTAAAAAGCCTCTATGGGCCGATAATGGTGAAGGATGCGGAGCTAGTAGTATATGGTGCTTTTGTCTGTCGATTAGCTTTGCTTTAGCCTGGGCGTATGCTCCCCAGAGCATAAATATGAGATTTTGTCTTTTCTCTGAGAGTTTTACAATTGCTGCATCGGTAAATTGTTCCCATCCTTTATTCTGGTGCGATCCCGCGTGATGAGCCCGAACTGTAAGCGTTGCATTTAGCAATAGTACTCCTTGCCTAGCCCATCCTTCTAGGTTCCCATGCGCAGGAATTGGCAAACCCAAATCATTATTAATTTCTTTAAAAACATTTCTTAACGATGGCGGAATGAGCACTCCCTTTGGAACAGAAAAGCATAAACCATGTGCCTGATTTGGGCCATGGTATGGATCCTGGCCAAGTATTACAACTTTTGTCTGTTTGAAGGGCGTTTGGTTGAAAGCATTAAAAATTAGGCTCCCTGGAGGATAGACAATGTTTTGTTTCTTTTCTTCTACAAGAAGTTCCTTGAGCATCAGAAAGTAATCCTTACTAAACTCATCCTTTAGTACTACTTTCCAAGTCTGTTCAATGGTCGGGTTTAGGGTTATATCTTCCATCTTTATAAAATATTGTGAGTATTTGCAAAAGTATAGAAAAGATAGTGTTTTTGAAATTTTATCAGTAATCCTATAAATTGATGAGTGGGGATTATCTTATGCGTAGTTTAATATAGTTTTCTTGAAAGTTTATAACACCCAAAAACAAAAAGTCCTATTCGTAATATTTCGAACGACTAGATATAATTAATTTTCTGATTGGAAATGAAATTCAATATCCGTAAATTTTTCCTGAGCCATTTGCAATGCGTAGGGTGAATCGGCTAAAAAAACCTCTCTACCTTTCTTGTCAATAGCCAAATTATCATGTTTCCTAAGTCTGAAATCTTTTAGCTGCTTGTCATTATCGCTTTCAATCCAACATGCTTTATAAAGATTAATGTTTTCGTATTTACAAAGCGCCCCATACTCATGCTCAAGCCTATACTGAATAACATCGAACTGTAGAGCACCAACCGTGCCTATGATTTTTCGACCGTTGGATTTTGATGTGAAAAGTTGTGCCACACCTTCGTCCATTAGCTGATCGATTCCTTTTGACAGCTGCTTGAATTTCATTGGATCAGCATTCTCTATATACCTAAATAGCTCGGGAGAGAAACTAGGAATGCCCTTAAACTTGAGGTTCTCACCTTGCGTAATTGTATCGCCAATAATAAAGTTGCCTGTATCGTGCAGGCCAACAATATCGCCAGGGAAAGCCGTATCTACAATAGATTTTTTATCGGCCATAAATGCTGTTGGGCTCGAAAACTTTATCTTTTTACCTGATCTGACGTGGAGATAGGGTGTGTTTCTTTCAAAAACGCCAGAGCAAATTTTCAGAAAAGCAATCCGATCACGGTGATTTGGGTCCATATTGGCGTGAATCTTGAAAACAAACCCTGTAAGATCCTTTTCAAAAGGCGAAACCTCACGAGTTTGCGTTTTTGTGCTGGTGGGATGAGGTGCAATATCAATAAAACAGTTCAGAAGTTCTTGAACCCCAAAATTATTTAGAGCACTTCCAAAGAAAACAGGAGCCAATAGTCCTAAGCGATATGCTTCGATCTCAAATTTAGGATAAACCCCATTTACTAGTTCAAGATCAGTGCGAAGGGCTGTAGCATATTCACCAATATTATTGTCCACCAATTCGGAGTCTATATCTGAAATCTCAATCGATTCATACTCAACAGTTTGTTTATGATCAGCAGAAAAAAGATTAAGCTTTTGCTCATACATATTATAAACACCCTGAAAAGTGGGACCCATACTTATCGGCCAACTCAAGGGATTTACGCTAATGCCTAATTCCTCCTCAATTTCGTCAAGAATATCGAATGGATCTTTACCATCCCTGTCGAGTTTGTTTACAAACACAATTACAGGCGTATTGCGCATTCGGCAAACCTCCATAAGCTTTCGGGTTTGTTTCTCGACACCTTTTGCGCAGTCAACCACAATAATTACGCTATCAACAGCAGTTAAGGTACGATATGTATCTTCTGCAAAATCTTCGTGTCCTGGTGTGTCAAGTATGTTGACTTGTATGTCTTTATACTCAAATCCCATTACCGAGGTAGCCACAGAAATTCCCCTTTGTCGCTCAATCTCCATAAAATCAGATGTGGCTCCTTTTTTTATCTTATTGCTTTTAACTGCGCCCGCTACATGTATTGCACCACCATAAAGCAATAGTTTTTCGGTTAGTGTTGTTTTCCCTGCATCGGGGTGGCTAATAATTGCAAATGTTCTACGCCTTTTTACCTCTTTACTCAATACCATTACAATGCTGTTTTAAGGGCGCAAAAATAGTAAAAATAGAACAGCCTTATGTATTTCTGCATACTGTTTTGAGTAGTTCTTGTGGTTTTTAGCTGATATTTTATGGGGATTTAAACTAACGGCTTACAGATAATAAGCCGAATTGCCCTGTTATTCAGTAACTTAAGTTTCACTTTTTGTTGTTTAAAACTCCTGTTAATAATTTTAGTTGCCTAGTCCCATTTATGCGATAAATGTTAACTACCATAAATATTGCGTCAGAGTTAATTATGGTAGAGGTGGCCTCTTCCCCATCGCCAACAATATCTAAATTTGATATCCTATTGCTAAGTGTTGTATGGGCGTATGCAGATAATTAATCTGGCAAGAACGATGTTTTAATAACAATTAGCACTCTTATGGCTTTAAGAGAGTAATTTAAACTTATTGTTTTAGACGAATTGATAGGCTAATTTTCTAACTCAAAAAAAGATATGGCTTCTGTTAGAAGTTCCGATTGTGCAGTAAGCTCCTCGGCACTCGAAGAAAGTTCTTCGCTAGCCGATGCATTTTGCTGTGTTACGCCGTTTAGCTGTTGAATGGCCGAATTAATTTGTGTTGCACCGTGGCGTTGCTCGGTACTTGCAGCAGCAATTTCCTCAACCAGTTTGGCGGTTCTGTTTATATCGGGAACTATCCCCTTAAGCAGGCTTCCCGATTCCTCGGTAATGCTTAAGCTCGATTTAGAGATATCATTAATTTCGTTTGCAGCAATTCTGCTTCTCTCGGCCAGTTTACGTACCTCGGCAGCAACTACAGCAAACCCCCTGCCCTGTTCGCCTGCACGTGCTGCTTCCACAGCTGCATTAAGTGCCAATAGGTTTGTTTGGAATGCAATATCGGTAATAATACTAATCTTATCGGCAATTTCCCGAACTGCCATAACGCTTTTCTGCGATGCGTCTTCAACTTTGGTTATTGTTTGATAAACGCTAGTGGCAAGCGTGTTTGTTTGCTGTGCATTATCGTTGTTCTGGTCGATATTTGATGCCATCTCTTCCATTGAAGATGAGACCTCCTCTACTGATGCAGCCTGCTGGTTAGCGCCCATTGATAGCTCCTGAGAACTAGAACTGAGTTCCTCTGCAGCTGATGATAACTGGTTGGCACTTGATGAGATTTGGGAAACAATATTATTGAGTTGCTCAGTTAGTGTAGTTGTTGATTTTGCAAGAACTCCTATCTCATCTTTTCTTACTAAATAGGTTTCGTCAATTTTAGTATTTAGATTTCCTTTGCTTATTTCATTAATTATGGCAATAATGTAATCTAAAGGCTTTTTTATTACCCTTGCCACATAAATGTATGCCGAAACTGCAATGGAAACATTGAGTGGAAACGCCCATAAATTATGAAGAGGACCAAGTTTTGCCTGAACGCTACTAAAGAAAGCAACTAGCACAATGGCGGAACCAGTTGCAAATCCAATTTTAAAAAGAACAGAGTTCTTAAATAGGGTTCGCATCAAAATATACATTAGAGTAAAACTAACTGGACCTGCTAGTATTACTGATTGAATTGTTATTACTCCCATCATAATTTTTTTATCTTGTTTTTGTTATAGTTTCTGATACAGAAATAGAATAAAAGCCCAAGTGCCTATAGAGAAATCCAACAGAAACAGATGATAAGAATCATACTAATGAACTATATTCCTGCCCAAATGCTATATTCTTTAAGGTTTATTTTTGCCTCGGTAATGCTAACTAAGGTCTTAATAAAATACACATTCCGCTAAGGCAGCATCGACTTTGCCTTTGAAAAAAGGGAACTATTCTTTTGTGAATTGTACGTTTTTCAAGAGAGAAAATTTTACAATCTTTGCAAACTCATTAAAAGGGCAGAATATGAATATGGATAGAACTGAGAACAGACCTTTATGGACAAGGAGTTTTATTTTTCTTGCATCAGCCAATCTGCTTATGGCCATTGCGTTCTACTTTATGCTACCAATACTGCCTGTGTATTTAGTAGATAAAATTGGTGCAACAAAATCCGAGGTTGGCATTATACTCTCTTTCTACACCATAGCAGCCCTTGTTGTGCGCTTAATTGCTGGATGGGCAATAGACACCTATGGTAGAAGGTTGATTTATCTATCGGCCTTTATCCTATTCTCAGTAATTTTCATAGGATATCCAGTAGCGATAACCGTTTTACATTTTTTATTACTAAGATTTGCCCACGGTTTAACCTGGGGAGTTCTCACTACATCGGGCGCAACCATTGCTGTTGATATTATACCCCCAAAAAGAAGAGGTGAAGGGATTGGTATTTTCGGACTATCCATGACCATAGGTATGGCTCTAGGACCTTCAATTGCCATTTTTATTGCTGGAGAATCAAGATATATGCTGCTATTCTCATCAGCCATAGCAATTTCGATTGTTGGGGTAATACTTGCATCAACCGTTCGCTTTCCAAAATTTACCAAAACTCATGTACGAAAGTTTTCAGCCAAGGAGTTAATTGAAAAGACATCAATACCTGTGGCAATCAACGCAATGATTGTAATGTCTACATATGGTGGTGTGCTCTCGTTCATAGCACTTTACGGCAAGGAAATTGGTGTAAACAATAGCGGACTGTTTTTTATTATTCTTTCGGCTGGAATTGGGTTGTCGAGGGTGTTTAGCGGGAAAATAATTGACTCAAGTGGCCCTAAGCAGATACTTATTATTGGAATGCTCCTACTTCTAATCGGATTTCCCATACTTGGCCTTATGAACAACCCCGTGGGTTACCACATTGCTGCTG
>CALGIR010000365.1 GCA_937915475.1 uncultured Bacteroidales bacterium | reverse complement strand
AAGATATCGGCACGAGCCACAAACACGGGTTGCCAAGTTTTAGTGCAAAGCACGGCAAGGGCATCCATTAAAGCATTCTGATGGTTTGGTGCTAGAATTATGGGTTTATCTTTTGGAATATTCTCCAAACCCTCGATGGTGCTCTTAAAGTAAAACTTAAAACATAGGTCAACGTAAAGCTTTAAAACATAGTACCTTCGTGACCATTGCTCAATTTCCTTACGTTTTGTTGGCATAATGGATTAAAAATTAAACGGTTTATGGTCTAACAATTGGTTTTCTGGACCAGAATGAGGCTATCCCTAATCCTGTAATAATGTGCCAAATGCCCCACCATGCTGCAACGAATGCCATTCCACCTATGCCATCAAACAGATTAGGGTTAAAAATTAGAACAAGCCCTAAGCCCGAGTTTTGAATTCCTGTTTCTATGGTAAGCGTTCTTCTGTCGGGTTTACTCAACCCAAAAATACTGGCTAATGAATATCCTGTTGTTAGGGCAAGAATATTATGGGCAAAAACCAAGAGTATTATTAGATGAATATACTCAAGAAAAAACTTGAAGTTTGAAGCTAATGCAGCAGCAACAAAGCCTGCAAAGGCTAATAATGAAAAGATTTTGAGGGGTTTGATTATCTTTTTGGTGATGTTAGGAAGTTTAAGTGAGAATAAAATACCCAGAACGATAGGGATACCCAAAAGTATAAATACTGTTTTCATCATTTCCCAAACATCAATTTTAATGGGGATAACCAATTCGGCAGTGCCCGAGTACAGACCTCCCCAAAACGCAAAGTTAAGAGGTGTCATAAAAACGGCTAAAAGCGTGGCCATGGCCGTTAAGCTTACTGAGAGTTCAACATTAGCTTTGGCCAGCGATGATATAAAATTTGATATGTTTCCCCCTGGGCAGGCCGCTACCAGTATCATCCCAAGTGCAACACTGGGTGATGGCTTAAGGATAAGGACTAGCAAAAAGGTTAAAGCTGGCAGCGCAATAAATTGAGAAAAAACGCCAATAATAAACGATTTCGGTTTGAGAATCACCTCTTTAAAATGCTTGATTTTTATTTCAAGAGCAATGCCAAACATTATAAAGGCTAGCGTGATGTTCATAAATAGCAGACCACCCTTGCTAAAGTTAAGCCTTATCCAATCTAGGATATCCAACCCTTTCTTAATGTGCAACTCAACCCTTGAGACCTTTTGATTGGTAAACTCAACCCGATGCCTGTTGGTGTAATAGTAGTCGATGCCTTTTGCTTTTACATCAGGTTCGCCAGCTATTTCGAAAATTTCTTCTGTGTTCATGCCAATCCTAAGCATCGACACAGAAGAAATTTTCGAAATAGCT
>CALGIR010000364.1 GCA_937915475.1 uncultured Bacteroidales bacterium | reverse complement strand
AGAGATTGGTGGCTGGCGGGTCGATATGGAGGATAGGCATTGGAACGATAGGCCCCTGGTTAACGACCCCGAGAACGCCACGTATGGCGGTTTTTATACTCAGGAGCTGGTTCGCAAGGTGGTGGCGTATGCAGCGCAGCGCAATATTACCATAATGCCCGAAATTGAGATGCCCGCCCACGCCATGGCGGCATTGGCTGCCTATCCTGAGCTATCGTGCACGGGCGAGAATCTGGGAACGCCTCCAGGCGGCGTTTGGCCCATTACCCATATTTTTTGTGCTGGAAACGATAAGGTTTTCGATTTTATAGAGGATGTGCTTACTGAGGTAATGGACCTGTTCCCTTCGCAGTATATTCACATTGGTGGCGATGAGGCCAATAAAACGAACTGGAAGGAATGCCCCAAATGCCAAAAGCGAATAAAAAAAGAAGGTTTAAAAGATGAAGCTGAACTACAGAGTTACTTCATCCATAGAATTGAAGCCTTTTTAAATGAGCACAACAGAATTTTAGTAGGCTGGGACGAGATACTTGACGGCGGACTAGCACCCAACGCTATAGTAATGTCGTGGCGTGGAGACGAGGGCGGAATTGCGGCAGCCAAGCAGGGCAATACGGCAATTATGTCGCCAGGTAGCCATTGCTACTTCGACCATTATCAAGGCGACCCTGCACTTGAGCCATTGGCCATTGGAGGTTTTACTCCGCTTAAAAAAGTGTACGAATATGAACCAATACCCGAAGGGTTAACTCCTGAGCAGAGCAAATTGATACTGGGGGCACAAGCAAATCATTGGACCGAATATATGCCCACCACACAACAGGTGGAATATATGGCATTTCCTCGATTAGCCGCACTATCGGAGGTGCTTTGGTCGGCAAAGGAACAAAGGGATTGGGCCAGCTTCTGCGAAAGGATGACCGACCAGTACGCCCGTTACCAAAAACTTGGCATAAACTACTCGCATAGCGCATTTCAGGTTACCGTAACAACAAGCATCGACTCATTAAAACGGAACCTAATTCTTGAACTGAGCACCGAGGCGCATAATTCTGAGATTAGGTACACGCTCAATGGCGAAGAGCCAGGTAGAAATTCCAAAATCTACAAAAAACCGATAACCATAAAAGAAACCACTACGCTTAAGGCGGTAACCTTCAAAAATGGTGAGGCAATGGGCAAAGCTCGTGCAAATCATTACAATCTTCATAAGGCGTTTGCCGCCGACGTAAATTTACAGAACCCCTCGCATAGGCGTTACGACGGTAAAAGCAACCTTACGCTGGTAAATGGTATTGAGGGTAGCATAAGCCATACCGATGGCAACTGGAAAGGTTTTTTAGGTAGCGATATGGTGGCAACCATCGACCTGGGCAAGCCAACAAGCATTGAGCGTATTTCTGTTGATGCGATGCAGAATACTGTTTCGTGGATATTTTTTCCACAGGAGGTCATATTTGAAGTATCGACCAATGGAAGCGAATACACTATAATTGGACAAGAGCAAGCCCCTGAACCACCCACAGCAGGCGGAAAGATTTTGTATAAATTCTCGTGCGAAAAGCAGATTGATTACATTCAATTCGTTAGTGTAACGCTAAAAAATCTGGGGACTTGTCCCGTTGGGCATTTGGGCGAGGGGAAACCTGCGTTCCTGTTTACCAGCGAGATAACCGTGGAGTAAAACTAGAATAAAAGGAGATAATTGTGAGTAAAAGAATTTCATTAGCCGATATAGCCAAAAGTCTGGGTGTTTCAAAAACCTTGGTCTCTTTGGTGTTAAATGGGAAGGGAGATAAGTATGGAATTAATCAGCAAACCCAAAAAAAGGTATTAGCCAAAGCAAAGGAGCTTAACTATATCCCAAATGTGCTAGCACAGGGTTTCCGCACAGGGAAAACCAAAACCATTGGGCTAATTGTTTCCGATATAACAAACCAGTTTTACTCTCGTATAGCTCGCAGAATTGAGGATTACGCCTGGGCGCAAGGGTACAGCGTAATTATTTGCAGCTCCGATGAGAGCATTGAGAAAGAGATTAATCGGATTAAGTTGCTACAAAGCAGAAAGGTTGACGGCTTAATTATCTCGTCATCACAGCAGAATCCCGATTGGTTTAACCAATTTCGAAGTGCTAACTTTCCACACGTACTTATAGATAGATGCTTTAAAGACGCAGACTCACCCTGCGTTACCGTTGATAATGTTGCGGGAGCACAAATGGGGGCAAAGCATTTTTTGGAACAAGGGATAAAGGATATTGCCCTTTTATCAATTACACCTGAGCATATCTCAACTATTTCTGAACGCACCAGTGGGTTTTTGTCGGCTTTAGCAGAGGCGAAAATTAATATCCCAGCAGAGTGGCGCCTAAAAATAGCATTTAGTAATATTGAGAGCGAGGTGGAGCAGAAACTCACCGAACTATACAAATCGGGCAGTATGCCCAAGGCAATCTTTGCGCTAAACAATAACCTCACATCGCACTGTCTGTTAGCATTACGCAAGTTAAATATCAGTATCCCCAACGATATTGCCCTTATTGGCTTTGACGATATGCTTTACTTTGGATTTACTCAACCATCGATTAGCGCTGTGAGCCAGCCCGTGGAGGAGATTGGTGAAAGGGCATTCGATTTAATTTTAAAGCAGATAAATGGCGAGGTGATACCAGAAAGTGAACGCTTTGTTCGCTTGCCAGTAAACCTAATAATCAGAGAATCATCAACTAAACCCCAGTAGGATATGTCACGCAACAAAACCTTCCCAATTTATTTAGCATTTCTTGCAATGGGCTTTGGCGATGCAGTAGGTCCATTTGTAGGTCTTGCCAAGGAGCAATTTGCCTTAAGTAATTTCGAAGCGCAGCTAATTGCATTTATGGGATTTATCATGTTTGGAATTTTATCAATCCCAATGGGAATTTATCAGGATAGAAAGGGAAAAAAGATTGTACTGATGCTTGGGCTGATCATAGCATTAATAGGACTTACTATTCCGCTATTTGGGCTAAGTAGCTATGCTTTGTTTTTACTCACAATCTTGCTACTGGGCGCAGGCGCAGCAATACTGCAGGTGGCTGGCAACCCAATAATGCGCGATGTTTCTGCACCAGGCAAATATGCCCGTAACCTAAGTTTTGGACAGTTTATTAAGGCCATCGGTTCGTTATCGGGTTCGCTAATACCATTTGCTGCCGCAAAGTGGTTTGGTGCCGACTGGAAAATCCTTTTCCCAATTTACGTATCGGCACTATTGCTAACCATTGTAATTATTGGGTTCACAAAAATAAAAGAAGAAAAGCTGGACAGGGAGCCTGCCACTATGAAGAGCTGTTTCTCATTGCTAAATAATAAATTTATTCTGGCTATGGTGCTCGGTATTTTTGTTTATGTTGGAATTGAGATATGCCTAAGCTCTGGGGTGCCAATTCTTCTTAACTCTCGCTATGGCATTGAACTAAAAACGTGGGGTTTACTGGGTAATGCATTTTTCTTTATTGCCATTCTCATTGGCCGCTTTCTGGGGTCAATTATACTAAATTGGGCAAAGCCTTTAGCATTTTTTAGGGCAACAGTTGTTGCATCAATCGTTGGAATTGGGCTAATCTTTATAGACAACCAAATTGTTACCATTGTGGGGATATTTATTACAGGGCTTGGCTTCGCCAATATTTTCCCGCTTATCTTCTCAATTACCATTGATGCTATGCCCGAACGCTCGAACGAAATTTCGGGTTTAATGGTAACCGCCATTGCTGGCGGAGCATTTATTCCGCCCATTATGGGTTTTGTTGCAGATAAAACAACGGTACTAGGCGGTTTTATTGTGCCACTAATAGGTTTACTATTTGTTTCATACCTTGCCTTTACAAAGGCTAGTAAACTAAGTATCCAGAAATAATGAAGAATGATAATCGCGTAATTTTAACCCTCGATGCTGGTGGCACTAACCTAGTGTTTTCGGCCATAAAAGGCGGAGAGGAAATTGTTAAACCCATTACCCTGCCTGCACACGGCAACAATTTAGAACTAAGCCTTGGTAACATAGTTAAAGGATTTGCAGAGGTGTTAAAAGGAATATCGGAAAAACCTGTGGCCATAAGCTTTGCTTTTCCTGGTCCGGCCGATTACCCCAACGGAATAATTGGCGATTTAGGAAATCTGCCAGCCTTTAAGGGAGGTGTAGCGCTAGGTCCAATGTTAGAGGATATTTATAAAATCCCTGTTTTTATTAATAATGATGGCGATTTGTTTGCCTATGGCGAAGCCATTGCAGGCATGCTTCCCGAAATAAATAAGCGGTTAGCCAGTAGTGGTATTACAAAAAAGTACAGAAACTTACTTGGTGTTACCTTGGGTACTGGTTTTGGTGCAGGTATTGTTCACAACGGGCAATTGTACCTTGGCGATAACTCGTCGGGTGCCGAAATATGGGTTACCCGTAATGCGCTGGAACCAAACGTTTTTGCTGAGGAGAGCATAAGCATACGGGCAGTTCAGCGAGTTTACTCGCAGCATACGGGCAACGAGAGCGATAGAGACCTTAGCCCAAAAGATATTTTTGATATTGCCAACGGACAAAAGCAGGGCAATGCCCATGCCGCCAAAGCCAGTTTTGAACAGCTGGGCAAAGTTTTGGGCGATGTGCTGGCCAACGCCGTTACGCTGCTCGACTGCAATGTGATAATTGGCGGAGGGCTTTCGAATGCATACCCACTTTTTGCCCCTGCAATGATGGAGCAGCTAAACGGCAAAATATCAACCTATAACGGGCAAAACATTAATAGGCTCGGGGTAAAGGCATTCGACCTTGAGAGTTCCGAGGACAGCAAACTGTTTTTTCAGAACGAGCAAAAAACTATTACCATTCCCAAAAGCAATAAACAGGTAAAATACAACTGCAATAAGCAAATTGGCATTGGACGTACACACCTTGGCACTAGTAAAGCCATTGCCATTGGCGCATACGCCTATGCTCTAAATGCAATTGACAATAATTAGTTAGTATGCGATTAATCTTCGTCTTAGTATTTCTCAGCTTAATAATCTCATGCAAACCCGAAAAATCGAGTTTAGTTGAGCAGTACGATTTGTCGAGCAACTGGATTTTCAGGGATAAAAGTGAGGCAGAATGGTATCCGGCAAATATTCCGGGAACTGTTCACACCGACCTACAGGATAATCGCATAATACCCGACCCTTTTTATGGATGTCATGAACAGAATCTTCAATGGATTGGTGAGCGTAGCTGGATTTATAAAACCCAGTTTTATGTCGATTCGGCAATGCTTTCGAAAAAGAATATACGCCTTGTTTTCGAGGGATTAGATACCTATGCTGATGTACTACTGAATGGCGAGAAGATTTTGCAAGCCAACAATATGCACCGCAGATGGGAGGTAAACTGTACCAGTAAATTGGTGTTTGGCAACAATACGCTTGAAGTTGAATTTGCCCCTGCACTTGAGCAAATTAAGCGAGATTCCTTTGCATTGGGTTATCCCTTACCTGGCGGACAATGGGCGTTTGCCCGCAAGGCAGCATACCATTTTGGGTGGGATTGGGGGCCGCGATTTGTAACTGCAGGAATTTATAAACTGGTGTACCTTGAAACATGGGATTCTCATCGTCCTAAAGATTTTTATATCAATACAAAAGCAATTGAGAATAGTTCCGCAATCCTTGAACTAAACGGTCAGATTGAATCGAATGAAACAGAGAATGCCATTATAAAAATTTCAGATATTAATACGGGCAAACAGATACATCAGGAGCAGGTTAGTCTATTGAGTGGTATTAATAATATCAACACTAACTTTTCAATTAAAAACCCAAAACTGTGGTGGACTAATGGTTTAGGCGAGCCCCATATTTACGACCTGCAAGTTGAACTAATCACCGAGAGCGGGAATAGCCATACGCAAACTATTCCGCTAGGAATAAGAACCATACGCACCATATTTAAGGACGATGAGCACGGCAAAGCCCTTTATATTGAATTAAATGGTACGCCAGTTTATATGAAGGGCGCAAACTATATTCCCCAGCACTCATTTGTGACTGAGGTTACCGAAGCCGATTACCAAAGGGTGATACAAACCGCTAAGGAATCGAATATGAATATGCTAAGGGTTTGGGGAGGCGGTGTTTACGAAAACGATATTTTTTATGAGCTATGCAACCGTAACGGTATTTTGGTTTGGCAAGATTTTATGTTTGCATGCTCGATGTACCCAAACGACAGCCTGTTTGCGGAGAATGTGAAGCAGGAGGCAATTTATCAGGTAAAAAGGCTTAGGAAACACTCAAACATTGCCCTTTGGTGCGGCAATAACGAGGTTGATGAAGCTTGGCACAACTGGGGTTGGCAAAAGAGCCATAAACTATCAAAGGCCGACTTAACCACTATTTGGGATGGTTACAAAAATATTTTTCATAATATTCTACAAGAGGTCGTTAAAGAGTTCGACCCCCAACGATTTTACCTTTCCACATCGCCACTTTATGGCTGGGGACGCGAAAAAAGCATGACTCACGGCAGCGCTCACTACTGGGGCGTTTGGTGGGGCGTTCAACCAATTGAAATGTATATGGATAAAGTTCCACGCTTTATGAGCGAATTTGGGTTGCAGGCAATGCCAACCCTGGCTACTATTCGTCAGTTTCAGGATGAGAGTGAAGAGTATCTTTTTTCCCCCTCGCTAAAATGCCACCAGAAACATCCCACAGGCTACCAAACCATTGATGCTTACCTCGAAAAAGAGGGACTATATGCCGAAACGGTTGAGGAGTTTATTTATCTAAGTCAGCTTGTACAGGCTAAAGGCATTGGCCTTGCCATTGAGGCGCAGCGCAGGGCAAAGCCCTACTGCATGGGCTCGCTTTATTGGCAGCTAAACGATTGCTGGCCAGTAACCAGCTGGAGCAGCACCGATTATTCTGGTGACTGGAAAGCCCTTCAATATAGGGTTAGAGAGTTGTACGATGATATTTTGGTTTCGGCAATTGAGGATAAAGGAGTTCTTGAAGTTTTTGTGGTATCCGATAGGCTAACTGACACACAAGGAAATATTACCATTAATGCTATTGATTCCTTGGGGAAACAGAAGAGTATCTTCAGTAAATCGATACAAATAGAGGCAAATAGTTCGTTTCAAATTATATCGGAAAATGCTGAACTTTTCTTTAAGGATGTTGATAAGAGCAGCGTACTAATTGAGGCCATATTTACCGAAGCCAATGGGACAGAATATGCAAATCGAAAGTTTTTAGTTCCTCTGGGCAAAGTAAAATTACCTAGGGCTAGCATAAAACACAGAATTGAACCAGCAAAAGGTGGCTATAATATTGTATTAACCTCCGATGCTTTGGCGGCGTACGTTCAGCTATACCTGACCAATAGCAATGCAAGTTTCAGCAATAACTTTATACATATTTACTTAGGTAATGAGGTTGTGGTTTTTTGTAAAACCGACCTAGCAATCAGTCAGTTAGATGAACAACTTCGAATTATTTGTTTGAATAAACAGAATACCAATAATGATTGATTTTGAAATATTCGTGTCTAGTGAAAACGCACATTTTATCTTTAACGATTCGTGCTGTGATTGGCCTCGTTCCGGTGAGCCGAAAAACAAGCACAGCGGGCGTTAAGAAAAATCTGCTGTTTGCAGCACCGACCGCAGGGAGGTGCAAGTTCAGATTTTTTAGCCCGCAACGCGTAGTTTTTCGAGTGAAGCGGACGCAGCCTTGAACTTCTTTGCTTACTTTCTGCTTTCAAGAGAAGAAAGTA
>CALGIR010000363.1 GCA_937915475.1 uncultured Bacteroidales bacterium | reverse complement strand
AAATACTCTACGTAGTTTCGCTGGGGGTCGGAATTGGCCTTGTGCTAGGTGTGTTAAGGATTCTTTACAATATACCTCTTATCTGGATGATTATCCCTGGATACCTTCTCCTTATGTTTTTAACCTATTTTAGCGAGGAAGAATTTACCTCTATGGCGTGGGATTGCGGTGGTGTTACCACTGGCCCCGTTACCGTGCCATTAGTACTGGCAATGGGATTGAGCATTGGAGGAGAACTTAACGTTATTGATGGGTTTGGAATTCTAGCCTGTGCATCTTTTTCGCCTGTACTTACGGTGCTTATTTTTGGGCTAATTACCCGCGCACGTCAAAAACGAATTGTTAACGTATCAACTGAGAATGATGATGAATAGAGATACTACCACATCACAAAAGGATTTTTCCCCCTCGAGAGCCGTTTGGAAAACGCAGCTCGACAAGGGAGTACACTCTCCGCATAGGGTAAGTAGAATTACCTGTATCGTTAATAGGCTGTTTAGCGAAAAAATTGTGGAGCAAGTTTTTAAATTGGGAATAAATTCCATATTCGATGAAACAGGGCGAACTACCAGAGAGTTTATTACTCCCAGAAGTTTTGGCTTACCTGGGTCAACCATTAAGCTACAAAGCACGCCTGTAGATATTTTTCGGTTTACCGTGCAGCGCAAGCAAGCCCGAATGGTTATGGATTATCTTGTGAGAGCAGGCAATTTTGATGTGCCTGGAAGAGGTACAATATTCTCGCAGGATTTGATTGAATTCACAAAAAAAGAACCAATATTTATCGATTTTGACGAGATTGATGATAATGTTGCTCACGATATACCCTATCTTAAAAAATTATCCTATGTAATCTGTGTGCTCTCAGTTCCTGGTAGTGGCGAAAAACTTGCAAAGGTTGCCCTTGACTTAGGGATATGTGTACCCCTAATCACCCATGGCATTAGTAACGACTTGCGCGAACAAATGGGATTAATTAGGATTACCATTCCGCCAGAAAAAGAGGTGGTACACCTTATTATGCCCGAGCAGGATACTGAAAGTATAATTCGGCTTTTGCTTGATGAGGGAAGGCTTGATAAACCCGGACGAGGTTTTATATACCAAACCCCCATAAGTTTCGGGTTAATTGACACCCGCATACGAGTGGGAAGACAACAGTATGCAGCAAGTATGGAGCAAATTATTTCCGCAATAGACCAGCTAAAAGGGAATACCTTTTGGCGTAAACGCCTTGACACTTCTGTTGATTCTATTGACCAACAGCTTTGGCTACCCAACGACAACTGCGAAATTTCCGTTATCTCCGAAGAGGATACCGAAGAATTACTGAAATTTGAAGGGATGAAGGCTGGGGCAACTGGTTCTACAGTATCGCGACTAAACATAATTGTATCAGGAACCAAGGAACAAAAGGCATCGTCGTTAGTGCTGAGCACTTTTAGCGTATCGGCCGAGAAAACCAATGACGTTGTTGATGCTCTACTTGAGAATAGCGCTGTGGGCATTAAGAACTCTGAAAGAGTACAAGTTTTAGATTCGCCCGCTGCATATATTCATACATTCTAGTGGCATTAAAACATATTGAAACCGACCATAAATTGAATTTTGGTCGGTTTTTTTGTAGCACATTAAGCAAATAAAATTAAATGTTTTTACTGGACACTAATGATTCATAATATAAAACTTTTGTACGGATGAAAAAGTACTACTTGCTATTTACCCTACTTTCTATCGTATCTAATACGCTTTTTTCTCAGCATTTAAATTCAGTAGGAATAGATTTTGGCGGTTATATGATTAGAACTCCAAAAACAGCAAAAACTGGTGATACTTACAATCCATATATCGAAGGTTCTTCAAACCTTGTTGGGTTAACTTACGAAAGAAGGATTACGAATACTTTAAGTTTACGAAGTGGAGGGTATTTAAACAAGCAATTTAATTCAATTGTTTCGGTTCATGTTCCACTAGAAGTTAATGGGAAACTTATTGGAGGTAAAAGCGAATCGATGTTTTACGAGGGTACGCATGTGGGATGAGCTTTAATTTTAACAGGTTCGTTGTTACTGGTTTTGAATTCCCCGCCCCTAACACAAATTCAGAAGTAGATATTAAAAAAGATTTTTATATTGCACCACATGCAGGGATAAATGCTGGTGTACTGATTGGTCGTTTTGATTTAAAATTGCAAGGTCTATTTCACTTTTTAATTCCCGAAATTGTAGATTTCACAACAACCTATCAAGATATAAGCGAGTCAAATACAAATGGGAATATTGGTTTGTCAATTCGTATTGGAGGAGCTTATTGGTTTTAAAAAAACGGCATAAACCCTACTAATGCTTTGTTACTGCAAATTTATAACAAAGCAACCTAAGTATTCTATTCGATTATTATTTTGGTCAAAAAAACGAAAGAGGCGCAAAACTTGAAGTTTTGCGCCTCTTTCGTATATCAATTTAAAGCACTATGCTTTATCTAACTCAGCAGTAAAGTGTCTCATTATTGGGGCTTCCCAAACAATTTTCAGTCCCGATTTAATGCTATTGCGCCTATCAAACACATTTTTTAGCGCAACGGCAATTACATCAATGTGGTTATTGGTGTAGGTGCGGCGTGGTATAGCTAAGCGCAGAAGTTCCAACTTTGGATATCGATTCTCGCGGGTAACTGGGTCACGGTCGGCCAAAAGTGCACCAATTTCAACGCCTCTAATACCAGCCTCGAGGTAAAGTTCAACAGCCAGGGTTTGTGCACGGAAATGCTCCTTTGGCACGTTGGGCAATACCTTGTTGGCATCAACAAAAATAGCATGCCCACCTGCTGGCGACTGGAATGGAATACCAAACTCCTTGAGCCTTTCCCCCAGATATTCAACCTGCTTAATGCGTGTTTCGAGGTATTCAAACTCGGTTCCCTCGTCAAGGCCTACCGCTACTGCGTTCATGTCGCGACCAGCC
>CALGIR010000362.1 GCA_937915475.1 uncultured Bacteroidales bacterium | reverse complement strand
TTTTCAAGATTAAATTCGCATTAAGCATGGTTTTTTTCCTCATTCTTTCCGCCATTCTGGCATACTTCACCAAACACCCTAAAACGGACGATAACTGGTGGAAGGAACTTTATCCAGATAGCAACTATTAATTAGTATCTAAATATTAACTAAGGAAGGTGTCGTTAGGGGCACCTTCTTTTTTGGGGAGAGTTGTTTTTTAACAAAAAGCGAATATCTTTTTGTTAAAAAAATAGGGGATTTGGTTACGAATTACTAACTTTATTGCGTAATTAATATTAAACTGTAACAAAATGGCCATTAGATATCAGGTTGATGAGATTGACCAAAAAATATTAGCTTATCTTGTAAAGAATGCAAGGATGGCTTTCCTTGAAATAGCCAGAGAATGTGGTGTTTCAGGTGCTGCTATTCATCAGCGTGTAAAGAAGATGGAAGAGGCTGGCATTATTGATGGATCGAGAATGATTGTTAAGCCTAAGGCCCTCGGTTATGATGTTTGCGCTTTTGCTGGCGTTCAGTTTGCAGCTTCAAATCAGTACGAAGGAGTTGTTGAGGCACTTCGTCAGATGCCTGAGGTGGTTGAGTGCCATTTTACAACGGGTCAGTTTGCCCTCCTACTTAAAATTTACTGTAGGGACAACGAGCACCTTATGGAAGTATTGGTAAATACAATACAGAATATTCCCGGGGTGATGAATACTGAAACTTTTATCTCTCTCGACCAGGCTTTTGAGAGGCAGGTTTATGTAAAGGATAAGTGGCTGGTAAAAGGAAAAAAAGAAGATTAGCTTAGAAATTTAGAAAGTTTGCTTATTAGTTCATCCTTTTTAAGAGGTTTATGCATAAAGTCGTTACAACCTGCTGCAAAACTCTCCTTTTCTTCGTCAGGTGCGAAATATGCTGAATTTAGTATTATCGGCACTTTTTTATCCAGTTCCCTAATACGCTTAAGTGCCCTTATGCCACCCATAATTGGCATCTGAACATCCATTAGGATAACATCAACATTCTTGTTCTTAGTAAAAATATCAATTACCTCAATTCCGTTTTGTGCCCAGAGTAAATTTACTTTTGAAGAAGCAAGATAAGCTTGTATTAGCTGAAAGTTTGACAAATTATCTTCCGCAACAAGTATTGTTTTTCTGGCAGTGGTTTCGTTTGGTTTTTTAGGTTTACTTTTATTGTTTGGGTTTTTTTCTTCCTTTTCTAAAATGTATGGTATTGTAAAATAAAAGGTTGTCCCTTTCCCAGGACAAGAGTCAAGCCAAAGTTTTCCGCCAAGTAAATTAACTAGTTCGTGGCTTATGGCAAGGCCTAACCCAGTACCTGAATATAGTTTTGCTTCCTCAGTACTTATGGCTCTAAACTTACTAAAGCGTTCGAAAATCACCATGTGTTTACTGGGATGAATTCCTGATCCAGTGTCCCTTACAAAGAAAACAATTTCTTTTGGGTCTGATAATCTATACCCGAAGCATATTTTCCCCTCGTCGGTAAACTTGAGCGAGTTCGATAGTAAATTTGATAAGATTTGCCTTACCCTAATTCCATCAACTTTAACTATTAGATCGGTGTCGGAAGGTTCAATGTCGAGGTTGACAGTGATTTTCTTTCCAAGTTCCTCTTTTTGTTGCCTATAATGGGACAGTAGTTCACTAAGTATTGCGTTAATGTTTACAGGTTTTTGTTGCGTTTTTAGCTGTCCCGATTCAATCAACGATATGTCTAGTATATCGTTGATCAGGTTCATTAAAACTTCGCCATTACTCTTTATGATATTGTAGTATTCTGTTTTGGATTTTTCAGTTGAATCAGGTTTAGTAAGAAGATGCGAGAAACCCAAAATAGCATTCATTGGGGTACGAATCTCGTGGCTCATGTTAGTTAAGAAAGCTGTTTTGAGCCTATCGCTTTCCTCTGCTTTATTTTTCGCAAACTTAAGTTCCCATGTTCTTTCGCTAACGAGATTTTCTAGATGTTCCCTATACTCGTTAAGCTCCTGTTCTACCTCTTTTCGTTGTTGTATTTCGTCAAGTAGCTGTTTGTTATGCTTGTTCTTATCCCTAAGCATTGTGTATATAAAGTACGATAAGCTGATAAGGAACAGGGAAACAATTGCTAAAAGGGCAATCCATATCCCAGCCTTTCGTTGTTCACTTTTTTTTAGGGCTTGCTCTTTCGATAAGAGTTCTATTTGTCGTTGTTTTGTTTGAAGCTGATACCTTGATTCAAGTTCAAGAAGCAGTTTTGTGTTCTCCTCGCTAAACACGCTGTTGTTCAGGGAGCTATGAGTCCTGTAGTAATTGTAGGCTCGTTTAAAATCGCCAGTTGAGGCATTTATCTCCGATAAAGCAAGGCTTATTTTTACTTGCAAGCGTTTTGAGTCAGATTGAGAGGCAATTTTCCAAGCTTCGTCCAGAACTGCTAATGCTTGGTTAATTCTGTTGAGCAAGAAGTAGGCTTGACCAATGTAGAATAGAGAGTTTGCTATGCCCTCGGTATTATTTAAAGCGTTAAAATTATCGAATGACTCCTGGAAGAACTCTAATGCTTTTTGGTGTTCCTGCTTAGCCAGATAAACGGCTCCAATGTTTATAAGTGTGTTACCGTAGCTTACCCTATCCGTTTCATTTGTTTTATAGCTAAGGGATTTCTTAAGGTAATTTAGGGCTTCGTCGTGATTTCCCATTTCGGAATATAGTCTTCCTATGTTATTATAGGCTCTAGCAATCCCTTCGTTATTTCTGTGTTCTTGACTAATTTTTAGACTTTTTTGGTAAAAATCAAGAGCAATTACTTTTTCATTGAAGTAGAAATATATATTACCAATATCTCTGGTTAGCTCTGCAAGTTTATCGTAATTTTTTAGGGGACCAGCAAGCGAAAAGGCCTTTTGAGTATGGTCAAGAGCTTTTTTAAATTCTCCAATTCGGGTGTAAATTAGGCCATAATCCTGATAAACATCAATTAGCGAAAGACTATCGTTGAGCGATTTGAATAACGAGTAAGACAGGTCTAGATTATCAATAGCCACAGAATATTTACCTGTAATACTATATGATTTTGCTAAGGTTAGGTGTGCATGGGCCATGCTGGCAGTATCCATACGCTTTGATGCAAAAATTAATGCGTTTTGGGCAAGTTCTATGGCATCATTAGGATATTTATGCAGAATACTTTTAGCAGACGAAATGAGAGCATCAAACTTTTGCTCATTTTTAGCGTTTTCGATTAGCTGCTTAATCGAGTCGGGGTTTTGTTCAAATCCACTTGGATATAGCCTTAAATGCAGAAACATTAAGATAGCAAGGGTGATATAACCAATGCTAAATGTGTGATATTTCATTATCAAATAGTTTGCCGTAAAATATGCATTGTTATACTAAAAAGCAAGTAGTAGGAAGGTCGTTAAAAAAAAAGGAGGAGCGTATCTTGCCCCTCCTTTTCTAAGATATTTTAATGATTTAGTAGTCATCGTCGTCATCATAAAAATCCTCGTCATCAAAATCCTCGACAATAGATTCAAAGTCAATGTCCTCTAAATCGTCAATTTCTTCAAAATAAGCACGTTTAGGGTTTTTTTCTTTCTTTAAAGGTTTAAGCTTTCTTTTTTTTGTAAACTCGTCAGATGTGCTGTAATCTGATTTTGCGGGTTTTCGCATTTCATTACTTGATTTCATTGCTGAAACGGGTTTTGTTAAAATTGTTTTTTAATTAAAAATAATGAACTTACTTAACTGTTTCCTTTAGTAAAAAGGGACTGCAATTTTATAATTATTTTTTAATTGATCACCCTTTTTTGAAAATAAAATTGCAAAAACTATTAAGGTGTTAAGTTTTCTTGTTATAAGTATGTAATCGAGCCAAAATAGGTTTGAATGTCAACAGCAAAACATGATAAATATCGTCTGCTTTACATAATTATAGAATCACAAGCTTTAAAACAGATTTTAACAGCAGCAATCGGAGCGTTACATTCATTACCTTTGTTTTTTTAAATACTATATCATGAATCTGTTGCTCAATCCAATTTTTGCTCTGTTCGTAATTATAACCCTTGGCTTTTTGGTGGGAAACATTAAAATTGCGGGATTTTCTTTCGATGTATCTGCTGTTATTTTTGTTGCACTTGTCTTTGGTCACTTTGGCGTGATTATGCCTCCAGAGATAGAGAGGATAGGAATGGTGCTCTTTATTTTTACCGTGGGCATACAGGCTGGCCCTGGTTTTATCGATTCCTTTAAAAAGTATGGTCGAAAGTTTGCCCTATTGGCTAGCGTAATCGTCTTTGTTGGTTTTGCAGTAGCTACGGGTTTAATGTATGTTTTTAAAGTCGATTCGAGCTTAGTTGCTGGCTTACTCTGCGGGGCGCTTACAAGTACACCTGGACTTACGGTTGCCATTGATGCAAGCTCTTCACCACTGGCATCAATTGGTTACGGTATAGCCTACCCGTTTGGCGTAATTGGAGTGATTCTTTTTATTAAACTACTCCCTAAAATTATGAAGATTGATGTTATAAAGGAGAATGCAAGGGTTGAGCGCGAGCAAAAGGAGAGTTTTCCTATTGTTACTAACGATTATTTTGTGGTTGAGAGAGATTCAGCCGTTGGAAAATCGTTAAGCGAACTAATGGTGCGCAACATGACGGGGGCAACAATATCGAGAGTGCAGCATAACGATTTGTGCTTTACACCCAAACACAGTACTATTCTGCATAAAGGCGATATTATTAGAGCTGTTGGCACCCAAAAGGCGTTGGAGATGGTTGAGATTCTTATTGGGAAAAGGAGTAGTGAAGTAATAGCGCTTAGTAGTGCTTACGAGGTTGAGCAAATACTCATAACCAACAAGCAAATTGTGGGACAAAATTTGAGTGAAATCTCACTTTACCAAAACTACAATGCTGTTGTAACCCGTATTAGGCGAAGTGGAATTGATATTGCACCATCACCCAATTTAACAGTAAGGTTTGGCGATAAACTTACCATTGCTGCACCAAAGGATGCTTTCTCAAACCTTCGAACGTTTCTGGGGAACAATGATAAAATGCTGTCCGATACTGACTTCTTCCCAATAGCGTTGGGTATTGTTCTAGGTATTTTGGTGGGCTACATTGAGGTTTCGTTTTCAGAGTATTTTACACTTGGGCTCGGACTTAGCGGTGGAATTTTAATAATGGCCATACTACTGAGCAGCATAGGTAAAACGGGTCCTATTATTTGGACAATGAGCGGAAGTGCAAACCAGCTACTGAGGCAGATGGGATTACTGTTTTTTCTAGCGGGAGTGGGAACAAAGGCTGGAGCGCATTTGGTTGAAACAGTTTTAGCCTATGGACCGATGCTATTCTTGTTTGGTCTGGCAATTACCATAGTACCAATGTTTGTGGCAGTTATTCTTAATAAATATTTTTTTAAGCTTAATTTGTTTGAACTTGTTGGAACAATATCTGGGGGAATGACCAGCACGCCAGGTTTAGCGGCCTGCGATTCATTAACCTCAAGTAATATTCCTGGCAAGGCGTATGCATCGGTTTATCCTATTGCAATGGTGGTGCTTATTGTTTTTGTGCAAATCCTTGTGAGGTTAACTTTCTAACTATTTCTTGTTAAATGGCAACCGAAATAATTGTAAGGCAACTATTAATCTTTGGGGTACTTATAGCGGTTGGTGCTTTGGGGTTTTGGCGCAAGATTATTTCAGTAGAAATGAAGAATAGCCTTGCGAGAATTGTAATTGACATCACCCTTCCTTTTTTGATTTTCACCACCTTTAGCAATATGAAATATGAGCCCGATTTAATCAGGAATGGGCTTATCGTTTTTGTGTTGGCTTTTGTAAACCTTTTGGTGCTCTATTGGGTTGGGTCTATCTCTTCAAAATTGCTGCGCCTCGATGCGCCAAAGCGGGTTGTGCATACTTTGCACACAATGTTTGGTAATATTGTTTTTTTGGGATTTCCGTTACTCGATGCTCTTTTCCCCGATGGCCTTGGTGTGTTTTATGGTGCAGTTTACCAACTTGCATCAAATTCCGTTACGTTTACATACGGCGTTTATAAACTTAGTCGGGGTTCGCAACGGGGAGGCTGGCGAAGCTTAATTAACGTTAACACGGTAGCAATTTTTTTGGGAGTATTGGCCCTTGTGTTCAGCGTTAAGTTGCCAATGGTTGTTAGTAAACCCTTTGAGTTACTTGGGAAAAGTACCAGTCCATTATCAATGGTGTATATTGGGGCTATGCTTGCCTCAATGAATATGCGTAAGGCGCTGTTTCAGAAGAGTATTTACGTGCTAAGCTTTAATAAGCTCTTTTTTGCTCCATTACTCATTGGAGGGGCATACTTGGCCGTGATGGGTATTATTGGGGTTGACCTTTCAAAAGTGGCCTTTTTTGTGCTTATTCTGCAAGCCGCCATGCCTTGCCAAACAATTATTGTGGTGCTGTCGCATAGGTATAATGGTGATCATATGTTGGCAGGTGCAAATCTGTTTTTAACAACCTTACTCAGCATTTTTTCTTTACCTTTGATATATTATTGCTTAGATTGGCTATGGCAATACTTTGGTAAAGTTTAAAGGGAGAGAAAAGGAAGAATGAAAGATACAAAAGAGTCACATTGGTTTGCAGCTTATACAAAATCGCGTAACGAGAAAAAGGTTTACGAGAGGCTTATTGACGAGGGTTATGAAGCTTATCTGCCTCTGCAAAAGCGATTAAAACAATGGAGTGATAGAAAAAAATGGATAGAGGAACCTCTACTGCGCTCCTACGTGTTTGTAAAAATTACCGAAAGAGATTATCACAATGTGCTAAATATTAGTGGTCTAGTTTGCTTTGTATCATTTGAGGGTAAGGCTGCACCAATTCCCGAAAAGCAGATTGATGTGCTTAGAATGCTTTTGGGTGAGCAGTTAGAAATTGAGGCGATTGAGGAGAATATGAAGCCTGGTGACCTGGTAGATATTCAGATTGGTTCAATGATGGGTTTCTCAGGAGAGCTAGTAAGGCATAAAGGTAAAAGCAAGGTGATTATTCAAATCGACCATGTTTCGCACAAGTTGTTAGTTACTCTTCCTGCCAATCATATCGTAAAGTCCCATAAAAAGTAGGCCTATTTTAGATTGTTCAGTACTTATGGTTCAATCTTATTCACTCGCTTCAAATGTCTTCCGCCTTCAAAATCTGCTTTTAAAAATGCATTTGCAATTTCTTTGGCTTGTTCAACGGAGATGAAACGGGCAGGAATGGCACACACATTTGCATTGTTATGCTGCCTTGCCAACGATGCAATTTCAGGAATCCAGCATAGCGCTGACCGAATACCATGTATTTTATTGGCCGAAATGTTTACCCCATTGCCGCTTCCGCAAAGTACAAAGCCCAAGTCGAACTCACCATTAGCCACTGATTGGGCTACAGGCCTTGCGTAATCAGGGTAGTCAACGCTCTCTTCGGAGTAAGTGCCAAAATCTTTTACCGTATTCCCGCTTTTTTTAAGATGTTCCATTACAATTTCCTTTGTGGAAAACCCAGCGTGATCGCAACCAATGGCAATTTTATATGTTTTCATCTTTATAAAATATTTATGTAATTAAATAAGCCTATACTATGTCTCCAGCGCTTTTTAGTAAACTAATGGAATACCCATGTTTTGTTCATTTGTGTTAGCGATTAGTTTAAGTATGGGTGTTTCATAATAATCAGCTTTCTTTGCAAAGATAGCCTCTTTGTAAAAAATGCAATCCTAATTATTCGAAAATGTCAGGAATATACATACACGTTCCATACTGTAAGAGTAAATGCGACTACTGCGATTATTACTCAGTTGTAACATCACAAGGGAGAGAAAAGTTTGCCAATCTGGTTGAAAAAGAGCTAATCCTTAGGCAAGGCTATTTGCCCGATAGCGAGATTGAGACTATATATTTTGGCGGAGGTACACCCTCAATGCTTGGCTCAGTTCAGATTTCTGACATAATTAGTGGCATTGCAAAACGTTACTCCGTATCAAGTAATCCTGAAATTACGCTTGAAGCTAACCCCGATGATATAAGCGAAGAATTTCTGAAGAATTTACGCTCATTTGGTGTAACTAAGTTAAGTCTTGGCGTGCAATCCTTTTCCGATATCGACCTAAAAAAACTGGGAAGAAGACATAATGCTAAACAGGCCATTAAAGCGGTTAGCCTAGCCCATACCTTAGGCTTTGATAATATTAGCGTCGATTTAATGTATGGCCTTCCCTACTCCAGCACCAGAATCTGGGAGGAGAACCTTATACAGGCCTTCGCGCTTCCTGTAAAGCATTTATCGGCATATCACCTGGTTTACGAAGAGGGTACACCTCTCATTTTAAAGTTGGCCAAGGGACTTGTAGTGCCTGTTAGCGAGGACCAAAGCGTTGAGCAATTTCAGTTGCTTCAGGAGATTTCGAGCATGAATGGTTTTATCCATTATGAGGTTTCGAATCTCGGTAGGGATGGTTTTTTTTCGAGGCACAATACATCCTACTGGAAACAAGTGCCTTACCTTGGGCTAGGTCCTTCTGCCCATTCCTATAACGGTATTTCAAGGGACTCGAATCCCAAGTCGATTATCGAATGGCAAAAATCGATTAAAAATGGAGCTATACCCACAGAACAAGAGGTTCTTACCCCGCAGGATAAACTTAACGATTACCTTGTTACCTCGCTGCGAACTATGTGGGGAGCAAATGTTGATACCATAGCCCAAAACTTTGGGGATGGCAACGCCAAGCAGTTTTTGCATACGGCAGAAAAATATGTTAGACTTGGTATTATTGAACAGAGGGATAGTGTTTTCAGAATCTTACCCAAGCATTTTATTACCTCGGATGGAATTATCTCCGATTTTATAGCAGTTTAGCCTTTAATCCTTCTATATAGAGTATCCAATTTAAAGAATAGGATACACAAATATTCTAAAGGTTTTGCTCAAGCGCATACACCAAATACCATTTGCGTTTTCTTAGTTCAAACCTATATTCTGATGCAAACCCCGAATTTTTTATCCACGATTTCTGGGTAAATGTTTTCTTCTCCCTTTCAAACTCTATCTCAAAATTTGCAGTATCTGCCTCAAAAACGGGAATTGTGAGTTGTGTCCAGTTCTCTTCGTTCCATGGGTGTTCACCATAACCATCAATGATCATCCCTTCAATTGGGAAATGAATACGCGATAACTGAAAGGTTGAGTCGGAATTAAACCGGGAATAGAATTTATTGAAATCTTCGGCAGCAAAAGGATTTAAGGTGGAGCATCCAAAACCCATTGATGTTACGAATATGATTAAGATAATAAATCGATATTTTATTTTTGGCATTGTGATTTAGGTTTTTTATTCAATTTATTTGTAGCATTCTCAATTAGCCCAATGTACTTGTTGGTAACCACTTCCCAGGAGTATTGTTCAGCTGCACGAAGTTTAGCATCGGTTCCCCAACTCTCTGTTTTGTTCCAATAATTTTCAATTAGGTCAGATAGCTGTCTCTCGTTATCAAAGAATAGTCCTGTGTTGTCCAAAGTGTGGTGGTTAAACATATTATTGTGGGCAGCAATTTTGCATCCACACGCCATTGCTTCGAGCAGCGAGGGATTTGTGCCACCAACGGTATGCCCATGAACGTATAGGTTGGCATGGCTACGCAAGGACAAAAGGTTATCGCTATTGTATTCGGCACCCCAAAATACAACATTAGGTAAATTTGAATATATGTTATGAAGTGTTTTTGCATATCTATTGCACAATCCTCCCACAATAACAAGCGTTTTACCTGCCGTAATAAATGATTTTATAATGAGCTCAATCTGGTTTTCGGGCTCAATGCGTGCTACTGTTAAACCGTAATTGTTGGGCGTAAGTCCTTTTGCGGTCAAAGGACCAACCTCTGGCTTTTTGGTGGGGATATTAACCCCATAGGCGATTAGTTCAGTCTCTTCACCGTGTTTTTTCAATATGTAATCTTTAATGCCTTTATTATCTGCAACCAGTTTCCCGCTCCATTTAACCGAAAGATACTCGGTTAATCTGAGGAACAGCTTTCCCACAAAGTTCCATTTTGCCCTTTTCCATTCAATGCCATCAAGGTTGACAATTATTTTTTTACGGAAGGATTTACTATAGAAAATGAAAAACAGTGCAGGGGTATATCCGCAGCAAATTATTGCATCAGCATTAATTCTTTTTGCCTTTTTAAGCGATTTACACCCATAAATAATTTTGCGGATTGCATGTGGAAAAAGTTTGGATACTTTTATGGGTATCCTCACTACGCCCTGGTAATTTTCCAGTTTAACCAGTGCCTTGGTAGGTTCAAGCACCAATACTTGGTAACCTTTATTTACTAGGGAAACAGAAAGATGCTCAGCAAAATACTCAAAGCCGCCATAGCTGTTTGGTATGCCTCTGGTACCAATTATGGCAACGGTTTTATTTGTGGATGCTTTGTGTTCACTGCTTTTCAATAGCATCAGTTTTAGGGACGGTGAAAGAGAATGTGCTTCCTTTTCCATGTGTGCTTTCAACCCAAATGCGGCCTCCATTTCGCTCAACAAACTCTTTGCAGAGTATTAGGCCAAGGCCAGTTCCTTTTTCCTGGGATGTGCCAATGGTTGTGGGGTTTGAATCTATTAGAAAGAGTTTTTTAATATCCTTTTTATCGATTCCAATCCCGTTATCGTTTATGGATACCCTCCAAAATTCACCATCTTCATCGACACGCACTTTAATTTTTCCATTGTTTGGCGTAAACTTAATAGCGTTGGAGATAAGGTTTCTAACAACAGTGGTAATCTGATTTGCATCAATATATGCAGAACACGCATTGGTCGATATAATCTGCATCTCAATATTCTTGTTTTTAGCATTACCCGTAAGTAATTCCAGGTTTTCTTCAATTACATGTTTAAGGTTGATAACGGTTGGGCGTAATGGTATCCTGCCAGTTTGCAGCATCGACCACTGCAAAAGGTTTTCCAGTAGGTTAAAAGTGTTGTTTGAGTATTTATATATCTGGGTGATAAAGTCTTTTAGGCTCTTCGAATCGAATGTTTCAAACTCACGGGCAAGTAGTTCGCTAAGACCTAGTACTGTACTAAATGGGTTTTTAAGGTCGTGGGCAATAATTGCAAAGAACTTATCCTTTGTTGCATTTAAGGCTTCAAGCTCTCCTCTTTGCTTTTCCAACTCTTTTTTTTGATGCTCTATTTCGATGTTTTTTTGGGTTAGCTCTGCCTCTAGCTTGTTGTAATCCCTCAAGCGAAGCACTAACCCTTTAAGCATGGCAATTGATATCTCGTTGCGCGAGGTTATTAGGTTGTAAAATATTTTTTGGTCTAAACCCAATAGTGATGAGTTTTCAAGTGCAGTAACAGAAGCGCTTCTTGGAGTTGAGTCAACCAATGAGTATTCGCCAAGGTATTGGCCTTTGCCAAACTCAGCAAAGGTATGGTCCCCATCGTGAACCTTTACTTTTCCTTCAACAATAATGTATAGGGCATAATCCTTATCGCCTTTGTTAAATAGTATAGTGTTTTTATCCAGCGTTTTTTTTATAAGTGCATTGGCAATATCGTGCAAAAGGACTTCGTCCAAGCTTTTGAAAATTGAAATCGATTTTAAAATTTCTATCCTACTTTCAATTTCTAAAATTGAGTGTTTGTCCATTGTATAGCAAATAATTGATTAGAGCACCAAAATTAGTTCTTTTCGTTTACTAACCACCAAATTAGTTAGCGAATACTACAAAATTTAATATTTGCAAGGTCGATGCTTTCTTTTTTTGTTATATTTAAAGCTCTTAAAGTTCGTAATACTTCTTTTATGAAAATCAAGTTAAACCTTAGGCAAAAAATTGCCTTCACCATTATTGGTACTGCTGTTATACTTTTTGCCTTTACCATTGGCTACTTTACCATTTCAACAAAAAAAGGTTACTATAACAATGCCAAAGACCTTAACCTGTCGGTTACTAGTCACTATGCCAAAGTTGTTGAGGGATCGCTAAATGAGGATATGGCTATTGTGCGTACCCTTTCAACCGCTTTCCTTGAGCACAATCAGCTGCCTTTTGATGAATGGCGCGAGCTAATTATGGGGATGTATAAGCAGGTTATGATTGTAAATCCCCATATTGATGCCTTATGGGATAGTTGGGAACTTTCGTATCTCGATCCCAATTGGGATAAACCCTATGGCCGTTGGCTTCATATATGTTATCGTGAGGGAGGGAAACTTCTATCAAAATATGAGAAGCGAAGCCTTGATGGCAATCCTGCTGTTTATAGCTCGCTTAAATTTTCCGGTAAAGAGTCAATTTTGGATCCCTATGCTTCAGCTTTGCAAACTAGCGGGCTAATGACCTCACTGGTTTCGCCACTTTACATCAAAGGGGAATTTATTGGGCTTATTGGTGCCGATCTGTTTTTAGGCAGATTACAAACCCTAATTAATGAGATAAAACCATTTGCTGAGGTCGAGCCCTTCCTTATTTCCTCTCAGGGTACTATTATTGCACATCCCGACACCGCCTTATTAGCCCAAAATATTCAGGATGTGTATCCAATCATTTCCAAAAATTATAGTGTTGTGGAGATGGTTAAAAGCGGTAAATCTTTCAGCTTTACCGAAAGGGATAGAACAGGAGAGAAAAGGTTTTACACGTTTTTCCCTGTTAATGTTGGTCGTACACAAACACCCTGGGCGCTAGCAGTAGCCGTGCCCGAGAGGGTTATTCTAAGCCAAGCAAACAAATCTTACAACATTGGTATTTTGGTTGGCTTAATCGGCATAATTCTTTTGATTACCATAATCTTTATACTGGCAAATAACATAACAAAGCCCATTAAGCAAATTACCAGCTTGCTTAAAGATGTATCTGAGGGGAGAATTGATAAATCGATGAGACCGAAATTTAACTCACAGGATGAGATTGCTGAAATGGGTCAAGCCCTTACCGACTCAATTGACAGCTTGTTGGCAAAAACTGAATTTGCAAGAAATATTGGACGGAGTAAACTCGATGCTGAACTCAAACTTCTGATTGAGGAGGATGTGTTGGGACAATCGCTACTGGAAATGCGTGCAAGTCTCAAAAAGGCAAAAGAGGATGAAGAGATTAGAAAGGAGGAAGACGATAAGAGGCGTTGGGTGAATGAAGGTTTAGCAAAATTTGGGGATATTCTTCGCCAAAACGACAACAATCTTTCAAAACTTAGCGATGTTTTGATTAAGAATTTAGTTCGGTATCTAAACGCTAGTTTAGGTGGCATATTCGTTAAAAACGAGGAGAATAATCCAGTAACCTACGACCTTTCTTCGGCTTTTGCATACGATAGGAAGCGTTATTTACAGAGTAGCTTTGAGTTTGGAGAGGGACTGATTGGCACGTGCGCTGCCGAGCGCGATACCATTTACCTTAAGGAGATACCACAAGATTATATTGAGGTTACCTCAGGATTAGGCGATGCAAACCCCAATACTATTCTCATAACTCCTTTAATGATTGAAGAGGATGTGCTAGGTGTTATTGAAATTGCAGCATTCCGCAGTTTTGATGATTTTGAGATAGAATTTGTTGAAAAACTAGGGGAAAATATAGCATCAACATTGCGGGCGGTTAGCGTCAACCAAAAAACAGCAGAGTTGCTAGAGCAATCGCAGCAGCAAGCAGAGGAAATGCTTGCTCAGGAAGAGGAGATGCGCCAAAATATGGAGGAGTTGCAGGCAACTCAGGAGGAGGCTGCACGGAAATCATTTGAGACCCAGGGTTTAATCGATGCACTAAACGCTTCATCGTATGTTATGGAGTATGATACTCAGGGCAATATTATTAGCATAAACGATGCTTACCTAGAATTACTGGGAGTAAGCAGGGAGGAAAGCATTGGAAGGCATCATTCTGATATTATTGTGATGACTGAGGAGCAGCGCTTGAACTATGAGCAGTTTTGGATGGATTTACGAAAAGGCAATATACAGAAGGAGACCAACCTCGTTCGCATAGGGAGAAAAGACTTTACATTTGCTGAAACCTATACGCCCGTTAAGGATGCCAATGAGGAGATTTATAAGATATTAAAAATATCCATTGATATATCGTCCTAAAATCACCAAAACATTTTTTGCTACTGCTGAATTGTAACGTAGAATCCGGCGTGCTTTCTGATGTTTATTACATTTCCATCAGCAAAAATTAGGTATTGCCCCTTTATGCCGATTAGTTTCCCGCTTACTTTAGGCTTTTTTGCTAAATCAATTGAGGTTACTTTCTTTGGAAAATCAACCACGGGGTAATCAATTGTGTACTCAGTATCGTCGGCAATGCTGTATTGTAGCGATTGGGTATTCAGAAATTCAAGAGCCTTATGCTTCTCTCCCAATAACGGTAGAGGTTCATCATTTTGTGTAAGCATTTTTCGCCAGTTGGTTCTATCTGCTAGTATATTCTTAAGGGCAATCTCAACCAATCCTGCATTATGCCTATTTGCTGTAACAGCAATTTTTATTGCTTTAACAGCACCCTGATCAATCCATCGTGTTGGCACTTGAGTGTATCGCGTAACACCTACCTTTAATCCCCCCGAGAGTGCAAGGTAAACATACTGATTCGTCAAGCAGTTCTCTTTAGCATACTCCATATCGCGGGCAATTCCCTCCTGTGCGCGGCACAGCTCAGGTCTTAAAACGCACTCCTCGGTTTGAGGAACCGAGATAAAGCATGGATAGCAATAGCCTTGTGCATAAGTTTTCTTAATCTCTTTGCCGCAGGCGATGCAATTAATTATGCCGTTAAAATCAATTTCAATTTCATGCCCAATGACACTGTTTATATCCCCTTCAAAATTATCGCCTGCCAGATAGTAATTTGGCTTAATGGCGGTTTCTGTCCCATTATTTTTAAACCGCATTTTGCTCAGGTTGCCTTCGAAAAGTGTCTGCATTTTTATTTTTAAAGATATAGCATTGTAGATTAATCTGCAATTTAATGGCTCATTGTTCTATTATACTGAGTTTATGTTCCATGATATTATCATAATAGCAGTGTATGTTGAAAATATATATACTATGTATCGCAAGGTACTGAAATATAATTTATATTTGCAGTATTATAATACTATAAAAACGATGGTATAGCTATGAAAAAAACAGTGAATGTTAGCCTTGGAGGAATGGTTTTTTGCCTAGAGGAAGATGCTTTCCATAGGCTAAACGGTTATCTCAAGAGATTAGAGCAAAAGTTTATGCACAGTAGTGATATGCGTGACATAATGAACGACATTGAGGTGAGAATTGCTGAGCACTTTAAGGAAAAAGCACCCTTACCCGATATGGTTGTAAGCATTATTGAGGTTGAGCGTGTAATTGGGATAATGGGTAATCCTTCCGATTTTGAAGAGGATGGTCCAGGATTTTCGTCCCAGAGGTTTAATTATAGTAGAACACGTAAGCGGCTTTTCCGCGATCCTGAGAATAGCGTTATCGGTGGTTTATGCTCGGGGTTGGCCTATTATTGGAATGTGGATCCACTGTTAATACGAATACTCTTCGTAATTCTTGCTTTTTCAGGTGGAGGAGGAGTGCTTATTTATATTATCCTTTGGATAGTAATACCCGAAGCAAGAACTGTAGCCGACAGGCTTGAGATGACTGGGGAACCAGTAAATGCCGAGAACATCGGTAAATCGTTTGGGGGAACCAGAAAATAGTTAGTTCATATTTAACTTTTATGCTATGAATGTTGAAAATGCAAAGGCACAAATGCGAAAAGGGGTACTCGAACTGTGTATCCTTTCAATCCTATCTCGTGGAGATGCCTATACAACCGATTTAATAAATAAGCTTAAAGAAGCACAGATGATTGTTGTTGAAGGGACGTTATACCCTTTGCTAAATCGTCAGAAGAATGCTGGGTTACTAAACTATAGGTGGGAGGAATCGCCTCAAGGCCCTCCACGGAAGTATTACTCCCTTACCCCCAAAGGGGAAAGTTATTTATCGGAGTTAGAGAACGGTTGGGAGAAGCTAATTGATAAGGTTAATTCAATTCGTAATCACGCTTAATGGCCAAAAGGTATGAAAAAATCAATTAAAATAAGTTTGGGTGGTTTGGCGTTTAATATTGAGGAGGATGCTTATGCCATTCTTGAGGAGTATATCGAATCCCTAATAATGCACTTAGGCAATACTCCTGAAGCAAAGGATATTGTTGGCGATATAGAGGCAAGGGCTTCGGAACTATTTATCGATTTGCTCAGTGGGATGCAAACCATTACCATTGATATGGTAAGCAGTGTAATTGAGATACTGGGAAGACCAGAGCAGATTGTTAATGGGGGTGAGAGCAACGGACAGAGCGATAAGAAAAGTGAAGAACCTAAAAGCACCGAAAGGCGCAGGCTATACCGCGATGGTGAAAATGGGATTATTGCAGGAGTTGCATCGGGGCTAGGTATTTATTTTAATATCGACTCTATTGTTTTTAGAATACTCTTTGGTGTATTGCTTTTTGCCAATGGATTAGGGGCAATAGTATACATCGTTATGTGGATTGCTGTTCCCATAGCCGTCACCACTAGGCAGCGAATGGAGATGAGAGGTGAGAATATTAATTTCTCTAATCTCGAAAAAAATGTAAAAGAAGAATTTAATAAAGTGAAGCAGAATATGGAAAAAAGGAATGTTTCTGGATTTTTTCAAAAGTTTTTCAATACAGTGGGACAAATTTTAATAGCTATAGGCAGAGTATTTGGGGTTATTGCAAAAGTAATTGTTGTTATCCTTGCCGTAGTATTTATTAGCATTGGACTAATTGGTTTACTTGCTACTACTGCATCAATTTTTTTTGGTAGTACAA
>CALGIR010000361.1 GCA_937915475.1 uncultured Bacteroidales bacterium | reverse complement strand
GCTGATAACCGCCTTCCATCTCAGGAATAAAGTAGTTAAGCACTATGAACCAAATTGAGATATCGAGAAGGACTAAGCCAACAACTATTAAGCCCATAACAGCGCCGCTGCGGAAAGCTAAGCGCAGACCACTATCTAGCGAGTGCCGACAAGCATTTGCAACGCGCGAAGATGCAAAGGTTGCTGCTCTCATTCCTATGAAACCGGCAAGTCCAGAAAATGCACCCCCCGTTATAAATGCAAAAGGAACCCAAGGGTTCTGGATTCCTAAGCCATAGGCCAAAATCGAAAAGATTATGGTTATAACCACAAAAACGATGATTACAATCTTGTATTGCTGCCTGAGATAGGCATTTGCCCCTTCGCGAACATAATTAGCAATTTTTTTCATTTTATCAGTTCCTTCATCTGCCTTCATCATCTTTGAGAAGAATATCCAGGCAAACGTAAGCGCTAATACTGATGCCGCTGGGACCAGCCAAAACAACGGGTTTCCAATCATTCCAATAGGTTTAGTTTAGGTTAACATTAAATTATTTAAAGGCCGAAATTACGTGTGTTACGGTACAATCACAAATTTTTGATACTGTTTATTTTACAAAAAAACACTTTCGTTTTTGTAAGTAATACATTTATAGTAATTTACTATGTTGAAAACATTGCAGCTTACAGGATTTACTATAGTTATATGCAAGTTAACAAAAGGTTTATAAAGTTGATTAATTTTTTTAGTATTCGGCACCAAACTCCATAAGATAGTTTTTAATAAAGTCGTTGAGTTCACCATCCAGAACATCCTGTACATTAGATGTTTCATAGTTTGTTCGCACATCTTTCACGAGTTTGTAGGGATGGAGGACATAGTTGCGAATTTGGGAACCCCACTCAATTTTTAGCTTTTTTCCTTCAATCTGGGCTTGTTTCTCTTTTCGCTTACGCAGTTCTAACTCATATAGGTGGCCCTTTAGTAATCGCATGGCGTTATCGCGGTTGCCATGCTGAGAGCGAGTTTCGGTGTTTTCAACCGTAATACCCGAGGGAATGTGGTACAGGCGCACACCTGTTTCAACCTTATTCACATTCTGACCACCTGCACCTCCAGAACGGTAAGTATCCCATTTAATATCTGCTGGGTT
>CALGIR010000360.1 GCA_937915475.1 uncultured Bacteroidales bacterium | reverse complement strand
AAATACCATTGGAAAGGCGAACCATACCTGCTCAATACGGAATAGCCCAGGTTGTAGCCCCTTCATCATTTCGTAGGCAACAGCGGTTTGCGAGTTACCCTCAAAGGTGTTCATTATGTAAGAGGCTTTAGCCAGTAGGCTTCCCTTGCCCGCAAAAATAAAATCGATTTGCAAAAAGTAATCCATTGATTTAAGCGTTTCGTCATTAAGGTTATTGGCCGATTGGTTATACTTGGCTCCAGCTTCCGCTCGATGCTGTTTACTGCTGGTGTACTTAAGTGAGCCCTTAATGGCTTCTCCGTCGAGGGAGTAGTTCCTGAACTGGAAATACTCCGAGTGGGCTATGGTATTAAACCTATCGCCCTCCGAATGGATGGAAAAAAACTCACCCAGCCCAACCCATGCAGCTAGCTTATGCGATTGCTGCTCTTTTTGCTCAAAGCCATTGGACAATATGGTTTTGCTGATGCCTTGTATGTACGTGTACTCCAGCCCAAAAGCTCGGCTGCTCCTGTTATAGGCTACCGTATTCCTAATATTTGCCGACATACTGGTTATCAGCGTATCCTCAATGTTGCTTACCCATGGATTTGCATATTGTTTAAAACTGCTATACCTGTTTTTTTGCTGTGCCCTATAAGCTGTTTGATTGGTTAACCGCGACAATTGCTTTGCAATTCCTTTTTTTGATTTTATTATTCGACTTGGGTTGATATTACTGCGTAGGCTGATACTATTGCTACGAACGCTAATCATCTTTGAGCCAGGAATGTTGATTCTTATAAATTTGGCCTCATCGGCGTAGTTTGCTATTTCAAACTCATCGAGTTCCATAACACCATTTCCATTGTAATCAACCCAAGTATAAACGCCTTGCCCAGCGGGCACTTCAGTGTAATAGTACTCCATATTGGGCTCTAAGCCTGAACTAAGCTCGTATCCAGCCCCAATATTCCAGAACCCTTTAAGAACCTGGTTTGCGTATTCTATCCTTGCCAAAGTTGAGCGTTCGTTACCACTTGGTTCAACAATGCTAGGATTTACATCAGCCTTACGGAAACCCATTGACCCAGTGAGACTACCCAGTATATCGCTTTCGCCAGCTATTGTTGTGGTAACCTCATGCGAACTTGCTGCAAGGGTTTTTGCGCCTTGAAATGGTTTATAGTCCTCGCGATAAATATGGGTAACCGAACCCCGTAACTTCAGGGTGTCGGGTGATGACAGTATTGACTTTATCTGGTACCAATCAAAGCTTTGGGATAGAACTGAATCTAATCGAGCATCAGAACTTTGCAGGTTCTCCAGCTCACCAGTAAAAGAAAAATTGATGAACCTAATGTTGCTGCCTAAAGTAGCCTTGGCCCTATAAAAATTCGAGTTTACAAATGTGTTCGATGATTGAACTATTGCCCCATTCCACGATGCATTTAACCAGCTAAGCTTATTCCATCCCGAGGTACTAATCCTTTTACCGAAGTACCAGTCGGCCACAGAAAAACTTTCGGCCTCAACCTTGGCAAAAAGTTTCTTTTTCTGCTCAATACTAGTCCACAGCTGCAGCATTTGCTCGTCACCACCATTTAGGTTTTGGGATATGCTCCAGTCTCTCTCAAATTCAACGGGCCTAAACCTATCGATAGTCCTAAAGCCATCGGATGTTTTAAGCGCACTTCCTCCAAAGCTAAACTTTGATTTCTTTTCGCCCAATAATATATTTTGATTAAAACCCAGCTGGAAGGCATGGCCAATATTATCATCGGCGTCCAGCTTAGAGAAAGTATTTAAATCGGTATTGCTTAAGGCATAGTTGCCATAAACGCTAGACTCGTTGGCCCAGTGGTGTGATACCCCTGCTCGCACCATCTGCCTTTTTTGCGGAGTAACCAAACGCCTAACGGGTTCGAAGCTCCCCTGTTGCATCCCATTTACAGGTGCAACCCAGCGATATACCCTGCCGTTTGCCGACCCAAACTCGGGGGTGTAGCTCCCTTTTCCCTCGCCCACAAATGAAAAGTAAACCCTGTAAATTGCCACCTCGGGACTGGTTGAATGTCTGTATATACTATAACCCCGACCTTCCACAATGGTGTCACGTTTTTGGTAGAGAATTTTTTCAGGATCAAACTCAACAATATCAGCCTGGGGGTAAAATGCAAGTTCCTCGTTATCGCCAATACTTGCTAAGTGCTCCTTTAGCTCATCGGTTAACTCCTGATCAAAGGGCTGATTTCGGCTATCCTGCTCGGCAAAAACCGACAAATCCCAGCGCCAATTACCTGTTTGCTTTCCAACATTAGCAAAAGTGTTGAAACGGGCATAGCTACGCTCAGAGTATTCGAACTCAACCGTAATCCTGCTGTTGCGATTGATGGGCATTCGGTGGGTAAAGGTTAACTCCGCAGAGTTATAGTCGATGGTATAGTGAAACTCCTCACCCCTTTGCAGTAAGGTTCCGTCAATATAGATCTTTTCCGATCCAGATAAAATAATAATGTAGGGCTCACCCCCATTACCCTGCAAACGGTATGGCCCTTGGTTTCCCTCAATGCCCTGTATCTGGTTGCGGGTAAACTTACCCTTGGGAACGGCCAGGGCAGTGGTAACGGTAAGCGTATCGTCGTTCACCTTAAATATTCCATCGTAAGCCAATCCCTGCACGTTCCGCTTAAAGGTTAACAGTGATGTACTCTCCTTGGTACTAAGTTCGATATCGCCTGCCTGAATTGCAAAATTATCGCGGTAAACCTTAAGGTGTATTCTATCAAACTCCTCCAGTCTATGAGTGGTTCCATCGGGTTGCAATGGGATTGATTGGTCAGAGATTGCCCCCTCTATCATCAATCCCTTGCCCAAATCACCATTAAAAGACATGTTCATCGTGGAGTTAACCGAGAGCCCTTGGCTATTTCCAAATCTGATTCCCCGAGAGATAGAACCCTGTGTTTTAATCTGATCACCAAAATCTGAGTCCTGATTTCCATCCGATGTGCCAGCAATGGTATGCCGCCCCATTAAGCTGTCGGGCGAGAGGCTCTCCATATAGCTACGCTTTGCGAAACGTTTCTCGAAGAGGATTGGAAATACCCGATACTCAGAGATTAGCGTGTCGTACAGTTCCATTAAATGGTTGGATATAACAAGTTCAGCTTTTGCGGGATTGATGCTATAAAATGAGGAGCTAATTACCTTGCCGCCAGTGGTGCGTAAAACAAAGCTATCGGGAATTATGCTAAGCGAGTCAATTGCTATGGTATCGCTGGTTAGCAGTAGTTCCCTTTGCCTAAAATTATTTAACCCTTGCCCCAAAGAGCAAAGGTTTACCAAAAATATATAAAATAGTATGATAGTTAGGCGTTTCAATCACAAGGTGTTTGTGTACTAAGTAACGAACAAAAGGCAAAAATAGCGTAAATGGATTACATAATTCCCTTATCCATCCCCTAACAAACGCCTAATTGTACTATACCTAAAATAGTCTTGCTTGTCGGCTGTTGATAACTCTCTCGAGAATTGACCCTTACTTTTTATATCTTTACGAGCAATTAGCAATGCCCAAGTATTATAGCGTAAAAACCAATGATAGACCAAGTTACCGTTGATAGAATAATTACCAGTGCCGATGTTGTTGAGGTAATAAAAGATTATGTTTCGCTTAAAAAACGCGGCGTAAACTACATTGGATTATGCCCTTTTCATAACGAAAAAACTCCATCATTCACCGTTAGCCCCGCCAAGGGAATATACAAATGCTTTGGTTGTGGCAAGGGGGGTAATGCCGTGAGTTTTGTTATGGAGCACGAGCAGATGAACTACGTTGAGGCATTAAAATATCTGGCAAAAAAATATAACATTGAGGTTGAAGAGCGAGAGCTTACCGCCGAAGAGATAAAGCAGCGCACCCAACGCGATAGTCTAATGGTGGTTACGGCATGGGCTCAAGGTTACTTTACCAACAACCTCCATAAGCATAGCGAGGGAAAAAGTATTGGGTTAAGCTATTTTAGGGAGCGTGGTTTTAGGGATGATATTGTTGAGAAATTTCAGCTGGGCTATAGCCTCGAACAACACGATGCCCTAACCCAAGAAGCACAGCGCTTGGGATACAAAAAGGAGTACTTGATAAAAGCCGGACTTAGCATTGGCCGAGATGATGGCTCAGCATTCGACAGGTTTTTTGGTAGGGTGATTTTCCCTATCCACTCAATGAGCGGCAGGGTAACTGCTTTTGGCGGGCGTATAATGAAAACCGATGCCAAGGCAGCAAAATACCTTAACAGCCCCGAGAGCGAAATCTACCATAAGAGTAACGTTCTTTACGGTATCTACTTTGCAAAAAAGGCCATTACCCAAACCGATAAATGCTACCTTGTTGAGGGGTAC
>CALGIR010000359.1 GCA_937915475.1 uncultured Bacteroidales bacterium | reverse complement strand
GCCACCACGGCAAGCACTACAACCTCGAAACGCTTCGCGAGCGTAGCCATATAACCCGCGAGGGGGTGAGCATACTGGGTATTAGCCGAGCTGCCGAGAGTATTGGGTTTCGTAAGCTCAGCTTTGAGCAGCTGAGCGATGAGGCTACTCTGCCCGTCATTGTGCACTGGAATCAGAAACACTTTGTGGTGATTTACAAAATTTCGGGTAAAAAGGGTGGGTAATATGCGCATAGTAAACAACATAGCCACTAATGGGTTCGGGCTTCTAAAAAAACATCATTTTATTAATCCGAACATCAACATTAACAGATACACGTATTTACCCCACAGCAACGCCTTATGATTTACGGCAAGTAAAACATGTTATACAACATGTCTGGAAGTCGCTCGGGGACATGTGGTGTCCCTGAGCCGAGTTACCTTTGGTATACTAAAACTCCCTTAATGGGCCCAAGGGTTGGGTTGGTGGGCGGACTTCCGAAAAGCCCGGGATAGTCCCAAATGAGTAGGGTAAATAATACTAAGTTTATGGAAAGTTTAAATGATTGTAAATTCCAACAGCTAACTTCCGATGAAATGAAGTTTATTGAAGGAGGTGGTTGGCGCGTAGATGTTGCCGAAGTGTATACATATGCTGATGGTACAATCCAAACGTACAACATTATGAGGCGATACACAATTTTTGGGAACCCTACAGATGACTATTGTGTAAATATTGATTATTGTTAATATTTTAATACATTAAACTATGACACCAATTGAAAGTTTTGAAAAACAAAACCTATCTGAAATGGATATGAGTATGATACAAGGGAAAGGCTGGTCTAACTGGGAACAGATTCATGAAGATGGTGAAACTGGGGTTACAATGGAGCAAAGGCGTAACTGGTGGGGATTGAATGGAACAGATGAGACTCGAACAGACAATTGCAATTGTGACTAAATAGGTAGCCCCTTGATATTCTATTGTCAAGGGGCTAATTATTCACTCTCTTATATTTTATTTATATGGGCCTTGTTATTTCTTTTATACTATTATTATTACAGCCTCAATTAATGGTTACTGTAATTGATGCACGCAGCCTTAACCCGGTTCCGTATACAATTGTTCTATCGTCTCAATTTAATGGGATCACAAATGAGCAAGGCGAGCTATCTCTTCCCGATAACATTGACTCATTAATATTTCGCTGTCTAGGCTATGAACAGTACACTATAGCATTTGCGGAATTAGAATTTGAAAGAGGTAGAGCAATCATAAAACTAAAGGCCAAAACCTTTGAATTAAACGCTGTTGAAGTTACTGCAAAAAGAATAACGAAAATCCCTTTAGGCTATTTCACAAAAAGAAGCCGTGCTTCTCACGGTTCTTCTGGAGGAGGTCAAATGGCTCTTTTTATACCACCCGACAAGAGAGGCAACCTTATTGGATTACCAGTAGGAAGTGTATCCTTTTACATAAGAAAGTGGAGTTCTTTAAGAAAATTTAGAGTTAGGTTGTATTCTGTGAATCCTGAAAGTGGTGAACCAGGAGAAGATTTATTGCCCGAAGCTGTATACGCGCAACCCCAGAAAGGTGACGAGTGGGTTTCTGTTCGTCTGAGACAATATGGAATTACTTACCCAGAAAATGGAGTATTTGCAGGCATCGAATTTTTGCCCAATACTGAAGAGCACAACGATGCTGATGGAAAAATGAAAACCTTGAATTTTGGAGTAAATTTTGAGGATGTGAATAATGGCAGAACGTGGTCATTTATTTTCAAAACCCAAAAATGGGAGCAATGCCTACCTTTGCATAAAGACCAAAGGGTTGGTAATGCTATGATTAAGTTAGAACTTTTTAAAGAAAAAAAATGATTGTCATCTATACTAACGATAGCGATACTACATCGGATGAAGTTCAAAATTGGCTAACTTGGTATGGGTATACAGTTAGAAGAGTCAATAATTTCCCTTTAGATTTTGACAATTTTACGGATATTTCATTTGGTGATTCAACGAAAGTAGAAAGAGATTATCTTCATAAGGATGATGTTGTTTGGTTTAGACGCTGGAATGCTAAGTTGGGAAAAACCACTAAAATCCAGTATGCTGTCGAGCAAGAGCAGGGTATATTAAAAAAATACTTGGCCGCTACCAACAACAATTGCTTTATTATTAATAAGCCAACAGATTTACAGGTTACTAAAATAGATATGTTAAGCGTTGCATGTAAAGTTGGATTAATAATTCCCCAAACTATTATTACTAGTTCAAAGATTTCACTTTTGAATTTTCGAGAAAAACACGAAAAGATTATCACAAAGCCCTTGTCAGATCCATTGGTTCTTGCAAAACATAAAGCTACTTTCGCATCCTACACAAGGTTTTTAGAAAAGGAAGAAATTGATGCTGCGGAACCAACGTTTTTACCAAGTTTGTTTCAAGAATATATAGACAAAAAGTTTGAAATTCGAGCCTTTCTGCTTAATAATGATTTTTATTGCATGGCAATATTCTCTCAAATGGATGATAGAACGGCTGTCGATTACCGACATTATAGACCTGATAAACCTAATCGGCAGGTTCCTTTTATATTACCATTAAAAGTACAGCACAAATTACGTATGCTTATGCGTGATTTAGATTTAAGTTCTGGCTCAATTGATATGATATATGATAAATTTAATCGATACGTTTTTTTAGAAGTCAACCCAGTTGGCCAGTTTGGAATGATTTCACAAGCCTGTAATTATTATCTTGAAAAAAGCGTTGCTGAACATCTAATTGAACGACATGAAAGTAAGATTAAGACAAATAATACCGTTTTGCTTTAGAAAAATGAAACGAGTTGAGTATGTTCTATACTATAGAAATAGTAGTTGCAAACAACTCAGAACTGACAATTACAATGTAGGTGTGAAATTTTACAAGAACATATCAAACTTTTAATTTAATGCAGAAATTAAAAGTAAAATTCTTCGAAGACGCTAAAGTTATTAAGGGATATTGTCGAGGTATAATATTAGATTTAACTAGGCAGTCATATAAGTTTGTTCCCAATAGTTTAGTAGATTTAGTTCTTGAATGTGATGGATTGTCTACGGAGGAAATAAAGAAGCATTATAATAATCAATATGATTCAGTAATTCACGAATATATTGACTTTTTAATTCAGAATGAATTTGCTTTTTATGCCGATAATCCTTCTTTGTTTCCTCGCATGAGTTTAAGTTGGCATTCAAGTTCCTTGATTTCAAATGCAATAATTTGTGACAAACAATCCAATCATAACTATAGGGTTATATCGGATTGTTTGGATCAATTAAATTGCAAAGGCTTACAATTACGGTTTTTTTACCCCATCACTGATTTAGAGTTGATAGATATCTTAAAAGAGTTTGTCGCTTCAAAAATTAAAGGCATTGAAATTATATTGCCTTATTCTTCTAGTAGAACCAACTCAAATTATCATGACTTAGTGAAGTTGAACCCAAGAATAACATCATTCTTCCTGTATTCATCTATACATAATGATGTCTGTTTTTTGGATAATGGTAGAACTTTGCCGTTATGTCATAATTCAAACAACATTGTTGATGATAATTTTTGTGGAGTTATTCATCCGAATAATTTCATAGTTAATAAAACTTTCTTTTGTGAAAGCAATAGTTATAATGGGTGTTTGAATAGAAAGATTGCTATTGACACAAATGGAGATATTAAGAATTGTCCGTCTAGCGAAAAATCTTTTGGAAACATCAAAGATACAACAATAAGAACAGTTCTTGACACCCTTCTTTTCAAGGAATTATGGAAGATAACAAAAGACCAAATTGAAGTGTGTAAAGATTGTGAGTTCAGATACATTTGTATGGATTGCAGGGTTTTTATAAAAGATAAAAACAATATCTACTCCCAGCCCGCCAAGTGTACCTACAATCCTTATATTGCCAAGTGGCAAGGACAAAAAGGATATATATCTGTGGAAGATTGGCTTATTGTTAACCATGTAGAATAAAAAAGTAACCCTTATGAAACATATTTGTTTTTTTTTGGTCATGCTTCCAGGGCTTGTGCTCTTTGGGCAGGTAGATACGGTTCAGTTTCGCAACCCCCAAAACTACCCCATGGCGGTTAGCCATTACAGCAGCTTATACGCTCTGCATCCCACGTCGGCTTATTACCCCTACCAGATGGCCTGCTACCTTGCGCTGCAAGGGTTGGCTGATAGAGCATCTGTAATACTCAATAGGGCAATAGACAACGGCGCAATGGCTGAAGATATTTATACCGATACCGATTTTGAGGCTTTACACCATTTGGCCAAATGGTGTGAAGTGGATAGCAGGTTAAAGCAGCAATTTTTAGATAAAAATAGTGGTATTACTCACCCCGATTTGGCTGTTGAACTCTGGCTTATGGGCATTGAGGATCAGCGGTATAGAACGCTGCGCAGAAATTATAAAAAGTATGAGCCCATTGCCCTCGATGACTGGAAAGGGAGGGTTGCAAGAATTGAAGCGATTGTAACCCAGTACGGCTGGCCCAAAATATCCATGGTGGGCGAGACTGGAGCCAAAGCAGCATTTTTAATCATTCAACATTCTGATAGGATAAAAAAGTATTTACCTCACATAATCAACGCAGCAAACGAGGGTGAAGCGAAGAAAGAACATGCTGCAATGATGATTGATAGATCTCTCTGTTTTAGAAAAAGAGGACCCTTTTTGCTTAAACCGATGCAAATATACGGAACACAGTTCTATAGTGAATCTAAGTTTAATAAGAATACAGGTAATGTTGATAACTCTCCAATGAAATATTACCCTATTTGCAATCCTGCTAATCTTGATCTAAGGAGAGCCTATATTGGACGGGATAATTTTGAGGAAGATTGTAAACGTTTTGGGGTTCATTATCCAGGAATAAACGATTTAAATAAAAATATCAGGATTAAAAAAAGGTGGATTAGAAAAGGGTATTTATTGGGTTTTGAAAAAAGCATAAACTAGATGTCGCAAATTTTCCCCCACTACACCCAACTTGATGCCATGGACTGCGGTCCCACCTGTTTAAGGATGGTAGCGCGCTATCACGGTAAGCATTATAACCTCGAAACGCTGCGCGAGCGTAGCCACATAACCCGTGAAGGGGTAAGTATGCGGGGCATTAGCCGTGCTGCCGAGAGTATTGGTTTTCGAACAGGGCGTGTTTGACCTGGCGGAATTTACGGGTTTCGTAATAGCA
>CALGIR010000358.1 GCA_937915475.1 uncultured Bacteroidales bacterium | reverse complement strand
ATTTAGGCAATGCTCGCAAAGGCGGGGAAGATACATGATAAACGAATTTTCGAACTCGCTATAAATATCCTTAGGAACATCATTAAAGTTCACATCCTTGCTTCGGTTGGCAAACTCGCCACCAAGGTCGTCCTCCCAGTTGGGCGTTTTCTCTATTTTATCCATCACCTTTCCGCTAATAATGGAGTGCGGACGGGCTGTGGGTGGGGTTTTAAATTTAGACCCCTTATGCAAAATGGAGTAGTTAAATGTGAAAGGCTCATAATAATCGTCGATGAGGGGCATGGTAGGACTGGCAAATATGTTTTTCATTATGCCAAGTTTACTGCCCATTTTGGGTGTGAGACGACTCTTATCAAGTTTCCACCCACCCTTCCAACGTTCTTGATTTTCCCACTCATCTGGATAACCTATTCCGGGCTTAGTTTCAACATTATTAAACCATACGTACTCCACGCCTTTGCGTGAGGTCCATACGTTTTTGCAGGTTACCGAACAGGTGTGACAGCCAATACACTTGTCCAGATTCATAACCATTGCTATTTGTGCTCGTATTTGCATGGTAGTATAGTTTAAGATTCTTCTATGGGTTCATCCTTCCACTCAACTTTGTCGAGTTTTCGGATAATCACAAACTCATCGCGGTTGGCACCAATGGTGCCGTAGTAGTTAAGGCCATAGCTCAACTGTGCATAACCTCCAATCATATGGGTGGGTTTAAGGCAAAGTCTGGAAACAGAATTGTGTACGCCTCCCCTATTGCCAGTAACCTGGCTCACAGGCATATTCACTGTACGCTCCTGATTGTGGTACATAATAAGTGCCCCGTTGGGTACTCGTTGCGATACCACCAATCGGACTACTGTTGCACCATTCTGGTTAAATACCTCAACCCAATCGTTGTCTATCAAATCCAAAGTCTTTGCATCATCTTCGCTTAACCATGCCACAGGACCTCCACGTCCCAGGGTAAGCATCAACAAGTTATCCGACCATGTAGAATGAATTGTCCATTTGTTATGCGGGGTCATCATATTGATGACCATGTATTTATCTTTATCCCCCAGTTTTTCTACTAGTCCTTTAAGCGATTTTGTGTCGATGGGCGGCTTGTAGCATACCAAGTTTTCGCCAAAGGCAATCATCCACGGATGATCCTGATAGAGCGATTGCCTACCGGTGAGGGTACGCCAGGGAATAAGTTCGTGCACATTGGTATACCCTGCGTTGTACGAAACTTCATGAGACTCTACCCCGCTCCAAATGGGTGAAGTGATAATTTTTCGGGGTTGTTGTAGCAAATCTTTAAAACGAATCTGCTCATCCTCACGAGAGGCGGCCAGGTGGGTATGTTTACGCCCAGTTATTTGCTCCAATGCTTTCCAAGCCTTTACGGCAACCTTCCCGTTGGTTTCAGGGGCTAACGTTAAAATCATCTCCGATGCCTGAATATCGGTTTCAATTTTAGCAAACCCGTTGGTTTCGCCAATATTTTCAGATGTTTTATTCAACTTCTTTAAAAGTTCCACCTCATCGCGGGTGTCCCAGCTTATACCCTTTCCGCCATTCCCCAGTTTTTCCATTAGTGGACCCAGAGTTGTAAACCGCTGGTATGTTTGAGGATAATCACGTACTACCTCAATAATATCGGGCATATTCTTACCTGGTTTCAACTCCACGTCGTTTTCTTTCCAGTCCTGTGCATAGGCTGTTTCCGAGAGTTCCATAGGTGAGTCATGCTGCATGGGTAACAACACAACATCCTTTTCTTTTCCGAGGTGCCCAGGAGAAAGTTCGGAGACTTTCTTGGCCAACCCCTTAAAGATATCCCAATCGGTGCGAGCTTCCCAAGCCGGATCTACCGCATCAGAAAAGGGGTGAATAAACGGATGCATATCGGTGGTACTGAGGTCGTTCTTTTCGTACCACGTTGCTGCAGGTAGTATAATATCAGAATGCAGAGCTGAGGTTGACATTCTAAAATCGAGGGTTACCAGTAAATCCAATTTCCCTTCTGGAGCCTTATCGTGCCATTTTACCTCACGGGGTAGCTGTTGTCCGTTTACCTTTAAATCATTTCCAAGTACACTATTTTGCGCACCCAGCAAGTGTTTCATAAAATACTCCATCCCTTTGGCGCTGGAGGCCAATAGGTTCGACCGCCAGATAAACATATTTCTTGGGAAGTTTTTTGGGTTATCTGGGTCTTCGGAAGCTATACTTAGGTCCTTACTCTTCAGTTTTTCAGTGATAAAAGTCTTAATGTCTTTACCCTCGTTTGTAGCTTGTTTAGCAAGATTTATAGGGTTATCATTTAGCTGTGGGCTTGATGGTAACCAACCCATTCGCTCGGCTTTCACGTTGCAATCAATCACCGACATTTTATTCCACTCCTCTTTATCGGCCAGTGGTGAAATTAACTCCGACACGCCCACCTTTTCGTAGCGCCACTGGCTGGTATGCATATAGAAGTATGAAGTAGCATTCATATGTCGTGGCGGACGATTCCAATCAAGTCCAAAGGCGAGTGGCATCCAACCGGTTTGTGGGCGCAATTTTTCTTGTCCAACGTAGTGCGACCAACCCCCACCCGATTTTCCGATGCAACCACAAAACACCAGCATATTAATGGCGCTGCGGTATATCATATCGGTATGGTACCACTGATTTACCCCACAACCAATGATAATCATAGATTTACCTTCAGTTTTCTCAGCATTCTCGGCAAACTGGCGAGCAGTAGAAATTATATGCGATGCCGGAACACCTGTAATCTTCTCCTGCCAAGCAGGGGTATAAGGGGCATCTTCTGAATAATCGGGTGATGCTGCTTCTCCTTCCAATCCTAACGAAAGGCCATAGTTTGCCACTGTTAAATCGAATACCGTACAGTACATAAAAGTACCATCGGGTGATTTACGCACCGGTATTTTTCGATTAATAATCTCCTCGTGCGAGGTAGCACTAAAATGTTCATGCTTGTAGTCGTCGCCACCAAAATAGGGGAAAGCCACATCTATAATTTCATCATAACCCTCCACTAAAGAAAGTTTTGAAGATATTTTTTTCCCTGTTGCTGAATCTACAGGTTCTAAATTCCATTTCTTACTCTTATCCCATCGCGAGCCGATGGTCCCATTGGGAATAACCAGCTCATTGCTAATTTCATCGAGTACTACCGGTTTCCAATCAGCATTCTCAACCTTAGCCATTTTTGCATCCAAGTCGCTGGCTCTTACAACCCTTCCAGCCACAAATCGGTTATTTTTTTTTTCTATCTTAACCAAAAACGGAAGGTCGGTGTATTGCCTTACATAGCTTTCGAAATAGGGCGTTTTTTTCTCCAGATAAAACTCCTTTAGTATTACGTGCCCCATTGCCATTCCTAAAGCAGCATCGGTTCCCTGTTTGGGCTTTATCCAAAGGTCAGCAAATTTTGCTGCTTCGTTAAAATCGGGGGATATGTTGATGGTTTTGGTTCCTTTGTAGCGCACCTGTGTGTAGAACGGAACCAAAACCATCAACATATC